>DATLII010000045.1:0-21273 GCA_035539495.1 Dongiaceae bacterium | reverse complement strand
TCTTTTTTTCGGGGCGAAAGTGGATTTCTCCACCTTTGCCAGCGTCGATCAGCAATACCTGAAAACTGCGTTGGTGCATGAGCGTACGGAAGATCTGGCGGACGCACTGACGCGGGCGGCGACATTGGCGCATATTCGCCGCGATGGTTTGCCGTCGACGCCAACTGCGCATGAATCTGATCATGGTGGGGATTTCCTGACGCGGCAGCAACAAAGGATCAACGCTGCTTGCCAGGAACTGTTGGCTACCTTCGCCGACCGCCAACTGGAGTTGTTTCCAGGGTTTGATTCGCGGCTGCGGGTTTATCTGACGGAATGTGACGGGCGCTTGCTGGGTGTGCTGATGAATCCACCTGAAAACGCCAACAATATGATCACTGTGCGCACCTTGCGTTTGTACCAGGATGCCTTGCGCTTGCTGCGGGTTTGGCGCTTACCGTTGCTGTCATTGTTGGATACACCGGGTGTGGATCCGCGCATCGACAACAGCAACCAGGATGTCATCCACCAACTGATCGAAACCAACCGTGCCATCATCCATTACCCATATCCCAAAATGGGTATCTGGAGCGGCCGAGGTTTCGGTGGCGCCAATACGTTGGTCATTCCGCGCTGCTACGGCTCGTTCGCCAACTACGTCATTCTGGACCGCACCCGCGTTGGTGTGATGCACGAATCCATCATTGCCCACCTGCTGGAAAAATCGAAGCGCATGCTGGCACTGTGGCAAGCTTCGCGGGAAAACGAGGCAGAAAATTTCAGCGATCTGGTGGAAGCCGGCATTGTCACCCGCGCTATCCGACTGGAGGAGATGGGCACCGTGATCGCGGCGTTTCTGCGAGGTGAAATCACCACACCTGAGCCCGAACCTCTGCTGGAGGCGGACAACGAGGAAATCTACGCCTGAATTGCGACGGGCAGGCATGACAAGCCGAGGCAGAATCGCGTAATCTGATACGCGCATTCGTATTACGGAATCCTTGTCATGTCCGACGCCCGTCCGCAGCACACCTCACTCAGCGATCCTCATAACGATCCGCACAATGATCCTAATGACGATCCTAACGGCGATCCCCATCACGGCCAGATCCAGGAAATCGCTGGCTTGATCCGTCAGGCAGATCGTATTCTGTTTATCACTGGTGCCGGTCTGTCCGCCGATTCTGGCCTGCCCACCTATCGCGGTATCGGCGGTCTGTACAATGATCAGCACACGGACGATGGCATCCCGATCGAAGTGGCACTGTCTGGCGACATGCTGCGGCAACGCCCTGAGATCACCTGGAAATACCTGCTGCAAGTGGAAAATGCCTGTCGCGGTGCCGGCCACAATCTGGCTCACCGCATCATTGCCGAGTTCGAGAAGATCAAACCGCGCAGTTGGGTGTTGACGCAGAATATCGATTGTTTTCACCGTCACGCGGGCAGTCAGCAGCTGATCGAAATTCACGGTCGCGTAGACCAACTGTTTTGTACCGCCTGCCAGCATAGTGAACAGGTGCAGGATTATGCGCATCTGCCGCCATTGCCTACCTGTCCGCAATGTCATGCGGTTATTCGACCCAACGTGGTGCTGTTCGGCGAAATGCTGCCAGACGATGCGGTGCAAACACTGCAAAGGGAAATGCTGCGTGGTTTCGACCTGGTGTTCAGTATCGGGACTACCAGCGTGTTTCCTTATATCGCGCAGCCGGTATTTGAAACGCGGCGGTGGGGCGGGAAAGCGATCGAAATCAATCCGGGCATCACCGAAGTGACACCCTTCGTGCACTACAAATTGCCACTGCGAGCGGTGGACGCGATGAGTAGGATCTGGCGCGCGCTAGGTTACGACGTGCCAGCCTGACAAGGATTACAAGAGCGCAGTCGCATTAAGCAGCAAACGCTTTTTCAGTCTGCACCAGTTGCTGATAGCTGGTAATGAAATGACGGGTGTTCAGATTGGTGTCGCGACAGAAGTGTTGATGCCAACACCAGGCCAGTCCTTCCACATTATCCGCGTCACCGGGAATAGTGGCCTGGTGATGCGCATACACACCCCACGCAATGGCAGTGGCATAGGCCAGGTTGGTGGCCAGCTCCCAGTGCGGTTGCTCCAGAAATTCCCGTTGTGATGCCAAACCCCGCACTTTGCTTGCAAGGTCGGCGTTGAACGCCAGGAAGCGGTCCCACACCGTCTGGTGCAATTCGGCATCCAGTTGATAAACACCGAAACCCTGTTCAGATTGCAGCTGCAAACCCAGGCCGGACGCCTGTGCCGCGGTGCCAATCAGCAGATTTTCGAGGGAAGGGGACCATTGATCCAATTTGATCAGGGTGGGACGTACAATCAGTTGCCGAAAATCAGCGGGGTTAATGCCCATTCAGCACTCACTTTGGCGTTGGGTAGCCTACAACGTGTCAACTTCGATTGGAAAACACTCAAACTGCGATCTGTAACACACTTGCTTATGAGTGATTCCCTATCCGAAATATTAGTTCAGACGGGTAACTTATTCCTGCGCCTGGAAAAAACATTTTGATCTAATGAAAATGACGGATAGATAAAGTGATTTCTAAAATCACGCTGCGCGCTTTTTTGCAGGCGTGCGCCTCAGCTCTGGCGATAGAAATCTCAGCGTTTACCAATCAACAGATAGGATTCTGCCGCTTCCAGTGCCGCCGGGTCGCCGCTCAAAATCACAATGTCGCCCGGTAAAAGTGGCGTGTCGCCCGTGGGATTCTGGACGATTTCGTCGCCGCGGCGGATGGTGCGGATCTGCACTTTCAGATGATCCAGCGCCAATTCGTGCAAAGGGTGGGTGACGGCGAAGGCAGTATCCGGCAGAAAAACGGGTTTCAGTCCGCCATTACGAGCCAGATCATAAGCCGCATTTTCACCCTGAATAAAACCGTGCAGCAGTTTATAGCGTTCGCGCCGTACTTGAGCGATCGAGGAAAATACTTTGTCGCCGGGCAACCCTAGCGCGGCCATTACATGGCTCACCAGCATCAGGCTGGCTTCCAGTGTCTCCGGAATTACCTCGGTGGCGCCGGCCTGCTGCAGTGCTTGCAGATGAGCGTCGTCACGGGTGCGCACCAATACCGGAATATCTTTGTTTTCATCGCGGATTTGCAGCAGCATGCTGTGCGCAGCCTGGAAATCGTCGAAGCTGATGATCAGCAGGCTGGCCCGCTCCAGCCCCAGATGCTTGAGCACTGTCAATTTGCGCGCGCTGCCGAAATGCACCGGTTCGCCGGCGGTACGGGCCCGTGCCACCCGCACGGCATCATCGTCCACGGCAACGAATGGAATACTCTCTTGCTGCAGGAAGCGGCCGATGGTCTGCCCCACGCGGCCGTAACCGCAAATGATCACATGCTGGTCCAGTATTTCCGTCACGGGAATTTTCATGGTGCTTGCTCCCGGATCGTTTTTGGACCCGCGCCAGCGCAGCAGCAGATTGGCGATCTTTTCGCTGTTGGCCACCAGGAATGGCGTGGCCGCCATGCTCAGCACAATGATGGCCAGAAAAAACGATGCCGCGTCGTTGGGAATCAGTTTGTCTTTTTGCGCCAGCGCCAGCAGAGCGAAACCGAATTCACCACCTTGGCTCAGGATCAATCCGGTACGAATGGAGGTGCGTCCGTCATGACCGAATGCCCGGCACAGCAGCGCGATCAGCACGGATTTGAACAACAGCAAGCAGAGGGTGAAGAACAGGATGCGTGGCCAATAATTGATGATCAGATCCACATCGATGATCAGACCGATGCTGACGAAGAAAATACCCAGCAGCACATCGCGGAACGGGCGAATTTCCAATTCGATCCGATGCCGGAAATGACTTTCCCCCAGCATCATGCCCGCCATGAACGCACCCAAGGCCATGGCCAGCCCCAGCCCATGCGCCACCGCAGCCGACAGCAATGCTACCACCAACACAGCGAGGACGAACATTTCGTCAGATTTGGTTTTGCTGATTTCCGTGAACAGCGGCGGCAGCAGCCATTTGCCGGCCAGCAGCACCACCAGAAAATACAGCAGTGCCTTGATGCCGGTGATGCCCAGCGCGTACCAGATCTGCTCTGAATCACCTTTCGCTGCAGCGGACATCAACGCCAGCATGATGATGGCGGCGATATCCTGAAACAGCAGAATGCCGATGGCGATATGGCCATGCACCGTGGTGACCTGATTGTGCTGCGTCAGTTCTTTGCTGACGATGGCGGTGGACGACAGCGCGATGGCCGATGCGCCCACTAAAATAGCGGCTGTCGTCAGTCCACCATACAGATAGTTGGCAGAAGCAAACACACCCACGCAAGCCAGCACCTGCAGTGTACCCATGCCGAACACGATGCGCCGCAACGCAATCATGTGGGCCAAAGAAAATTCCAACCCCAGCGTGAATAGCAAAAAGGCGACGCCGAATTCTGCAATGGTCTGGAATGGCGCCGCGTCGCGCACCAGTTGCATCCCATTAGGCCCCAGCATCACACCCACAATCAGATAGCAGATCAGGGTGGGCACGTGCAGACGGTTGAACAAGGCCGCCGCCAGCACCGAGGCCGAGAAGATCAGGAGCAATTCATTCAACAGCGTTTGGGCCATGGCAACGTCCTGTTACGTGAGCGTGCGAATTACTGGTTGGTGATCCGGTTCAGGAACATGCCGATATATTTCCACAGCCGTTCACGGATTTTCTCTAACAGACTGCGTTGTTTCCACAGCTCCAGCGTATATTCCACCGATTGTGCGAAATCGTTCACCAGCATGGCCTCAACCTGGCAGGCAAACTCATGGTCGATCACTTCCATGTTGGCTTCCAGATTCCAGCGCAGATTCCAGCGGTCGAAATTGCAGGAGCCCAAACTACACCAATCATCCACCAGTGCCAGCTTCATATGCAGAAAGCGAGGCTGATATTCGTAGATGCGCACACCGTCCTTCAACAGAAGGGTATACCAGGAACGGCCCGCAAAGCGCACGCTGGGATGATCTGTGTAAGGGCCGGGTAGCAGAAGGCGTACATCGATGCCTTTGCGCGCCGCCTTGCGCAACAGGTTCAGCAAGCGACGGGACGGAAAAAAATACGCGGTGCTGAGCCAGATGCAATTGTCGGCTTTTTTCATTTCGCTCATCAGGGCGCCGATGATGGGCTTGTTGCCCAGGCCGCGGGTGGCATTGACGCGGGCCTGGGGAATCTCCCGATTCATGTGATGTGCGTTGAACGTCGGCTGCCGCCAGTGCAGCACGCGCTCGTGCAGATGTTCACGATGCAGGGCGTCATGGTTGGCCCAGGCGCGCTCGAACAGGATCTGCCAGTCGTGCACCACCGGCCCCTGGATTTCCACCATTAATTCGCGCCAGGCCCGTTGACCCGAGACTTGGGAAGAGAATTCATCGGTGACGCCGGCGCCGCCGACAAAGGCCAGCCGTTGGTCGACGGTAATGATCTTGCGATGATCCCGTGACAGATTGCGGATCAGTTTGTTGCGCGTAAGAGGATTGAAGTAACGCAGCTCAATGCCGCGGTCCGCGATCCGTTGCTGATCGGGCGGCTCCAGGTGGTAGGAGCCCACATGATCCAGCAGCAGGCGCACGCGCACGCCGCGAGCGACGGCAGCCGCCAGTGTGGTGATGAAACGGTTGGCCATGTAGCCGGATTCAAACAGATACAGCTCGATGTCGATGCTGTGTTGGGCTTGGGCGCAGGCGTCCAGGATGCGGGGAAAGAACTGATCGCCGTCTACCAGCAGCTCGATGCGGTTGCTGAGGCGCCAGGGCAGGGTGCAGATGAGATTTTCCACGACATGATCGGACATGAGTGATGCATCGTTCCTGCAGGGCGCTAGCGATAGTGGCAATGGGTTCGCACTGAGAACGAGCACTGTAAAAGAAAGCCCCGGCCGGGGGCAAGCCACGGCTCAGGTGGCGCTTCAGTGATGGTGGCCGCCGGGCAGCGGCAGTTGGGTCAGCAAGGTCCAGACGCCGAAACCAATCAGCAGTAAGGCGGCCAGGGTGCGCGTATTGCGCGAGCGGGCCAGATCATTGAGCACATGGGAAAACGCGCCGATCCCCACCATGGCGGGCAAGGTACCAAGGCCAAAACACAGCATCAGCAGGGCGCCGGGAAGCGCGCCACCAGCGCCCACCGACCAGGCCAGAGCGCTGTAAACCAAGCCACAGGGCAGCCAGCCCCACAGCATGCCCAGCATCAGCGCCTTGCGCGGGCTGTCCACCGGAATGAAGCGGCGGGTGAAGGGGGCAAGTCGTTTCCACACTCGGGTGCCGGCGCGCTCCAGATGATTCAACACTTTCCACCAGCCACTCAGGTAAAGGCCCAGCAGGATCATCATGACAGCGGCAAAGATTCTCAGCACGGAAGGCCCGTGAATGCCCAGAAGGTCGCGAAATTGCGCACCCAATACGCCGGCGATGGCGCCTGCCAATGCATAACTGCTGATGCGGCCCAGGTTGTAAGTGAGGGGGTAACCCAGCTGGCGGCCAAGGCTGTGACGAGCAGGGGCGAGTGCGGTGGTCAGGGCGCTGCTGATGCCGCCGCACATGCCGATGCAGTGCAGGCTGCCCATGAAGCCCACGGCGAAAGCGGCGATAAGGTCGAGGGACGGCGCCATGTGCGATTCAACCCGGCGGCGGGTCGGTCGGCTCGGTTGGCGGAGCGGGCTTTTTGGGACGCGCCAGATCCTCATCGAACAGGATGCGGTTGGCTTCCCGATCCAGATCTTCGAACTGGTCGTGCTTCACCGCCCAGAAGAACGCCCACACGGACACCACGAGCAGCACCAGCGCCAGCGGGATCAGAAGGTAGATGGTGTCCAAATGCAGATTACCTGTCGGTTGCGGTGGGGAGCATTATCACTTTAGAACAGTGGGATGTTAAGCGCGTCATGATGTGGGCACACAGGCTTGCCAGCCCTGTTGGCGCACGGTGGACAATTTGCAGGTGGTAATGCGTGGGTAGTATTCCTGCATGATAGCGTGTGCGGACGCCGGATCATCGTCCGGCGCCACCTCTTGAATGGCCTGCGGCACGTTGAAGCTCAGCATATGCCGCAGAATCAGCTTGTGGCGATGGCGCGGCAGCAGGGCCGAGTTGGACAGCCAGTTCATATCGTCGGGCAACGCAGACCGGTCCACCATCGGATGGCCCACGATCACCGTGTAAGAGCCCTGCGCATCCAATTTGATGTTGCTGTCGGCCAGACAGCCCGACTCCGCCGGGCGTAACCAGCGCCGGTTGTACACCACGGGATAAGGTCGCAGATAAAGGTTGTTGCAGATCGACCAGTAACGCAGACCGGATTCCGGTGGCCAAGGATGCGGATGATTGTCTAGCACTTCGTCTGGCACGGGTGGCGCTTTGGCCCGGATCACCAGTACTTCACCCGGCATCGGATCATGCAGTGCGGTGATATAGGCGTTGTCCACGTTCGGCAGCAGTCCCCCGGAATCGGCGGGGCGGAAAAAGGCGAATAGCGGCGGACAATGCTTGCGGCAGACGGGCGGCAAACCGGTGCGGGGTCCGTCGTTGTGGTTGAGCGGTGGCAGCGGCAGTGTGTTCGAACTGCCCGCGTCCGGCGTTGCTACTGCCGTCACCGTAAAATGGCCACCGGGCGCTGCCGGTTGTTGCGTTGCTGATGATTGTGTTGCAGAGGATTGTGCTGCAGTTTGCTGCCAGGGATTCAAACTGCCCGCATCCGCGTCAATCTCGTAGTCCGCCAAAGCAGACCACTGCCCGTCGACCTGGTAGGACGACAAGCTCTGATCGTATAGATTGAGCGACATGTAGCGGGCGTCAGGATAGGTACCCTTCACTTCCAGCGACAATGCCGGATCGAGCGGAAAAGTACTGACCCAGTAGTAGGCGCTGGTATCGGGAAACGCCACGTTGACTGGCAGAATGGCGGGATTGACCGCCAGCAACCAGGCACAGCGATGAGCTTGACCATTTCCGCTCAGTAGCTGTTGCAGACGGCTGCAAGGTGCGCGGGTTTGATCGGGGCGCCCATCGCTGTAGCGGAAGGTGAGAGTGGGCAGTTCCACCGCTTCATATCCGGCGGCTGGCAGATACACGCGGTAAATGATGACGCCGGTGTCGGCGCGAGCGCTGTAGGAACAGAACAACAGTCCCAGGGATAATAACAAACGGGACAACAACAAACTGACACCTGGCCGGACGCTGTTTGGCATGGTCGCAACCTATCGATGGTTCGTTGGGAAACTTAATTATGAAAGATCCTTATCAGGCACCGCAATCCGATCTGGTCAGTGGAGATTTGGGCAACCCGTCCAAGAAACTATGGAAGGCGTTTTTCTGGTTTCTGCTTGTGCTTGAGGTGTTGTCGGTGTGGTCGATGGTGGAGGATGCGGAGCCATTGATCGACATGCTGCTGGATGTAGCGATCTATACGTTTGTATTGCTTGCCTTGTATGGATATTCCTACAACAAACCATTGCTCACGCGATCGGTGTGGAAACTGTTGATTCCCATCGCGTTGGCTTACGACATCTATTCGCTAACCGAGCTGGATATTGATGATGTGGAATCAAAGGCCGAGATGATTTTTCTGGTCGTGTTTTGCGTGGTGGTGATTGGGCCGATCACGGTTCTGCAGTATATGGGCCTGTTCAGGTATGCGTATCGCGCGGATGAAATATGGCGGCGGTAAGATTAGTGCGAGCGCGAATTGATCCGCAGCGCATTCACCACCACGATCAGCGAACTGGCGGACATGCCCAGCGCCGATAGCCAAGGTGGAATCAGTCCCGCAGCGGCCAGCGGCAACGCAACCAGGTTATAGCCGATGGCCCAGGCCAGATTTTGTTTGATGATGCGGTAGGTGAGTTGCACGGTGGTCAGCACTTGCAGCAGGGGCGATAGACTTTGCCCCAACAACACGCCGTCCGCCGCTACCTTGGCCAGATCGGTGCCGTCAGACATGGCGATGGACACATCGGCGCCCGCCAGCACCGGCGCGTCGTTCAAGCCGTCGCCCACCATCAGCACCTTGGAGCCGCCAGCCTGCAGTTGTTTCAGGTAATCCAGCTTGGCTTGCGGCGATGCGTTGTCGCGCACGGCATCAATGCCCAACTGGCGGCCGATTTCGCGAGCATGGCCGCTGCCGTCGCCGCTCAGGATGTGGCACTGCTTGCCGGCTTGTTGCAGTTGTCGCACGAGCGTGACGGCATCTTCCCGCAGACGATCTTCCACCCGGAACCAGGCCAGCGGTTGTTCTGATGTCGCCAATAACACCCATTGCCCGCTGCCTTCCGGTTGAATGGGCACTTGCTGCAGCAGCGCGCCTGCAAAACCCGGTTTACCGATACGCACTTCAACATTATTCCAGTGGCCGCTCACACCCTCATTCGCTACCACACGAATGTCCGTTATCGTTTCCCGCGTTTCCAGGTGATGGAAAGCCCGTGCGATAGGATGTTCCGATGCACGTTCCAGCGCGGCGGCCAACGCGGTGACCTGCGCTTCCCTGGCATCGTTCAGCAAGCGGGTCTCCAGCAGACTGAAACGTCCTTCAGTCAGCGTACCGGTCTTGTCGAACACCACATCGGTGATATAACGCAGCCCTTCGATGGTGTGCGCGCGAGTGGATAGAAAACCGCTGTTAGCCAACGCCGCAGTGGCTGCCGTAATCGCAGTGGGCGTGGCCAGTGCCAATGCACAGGGGCAGCTTACCACCAGCACCGCCAGCATGATCCAGAAGGCGCGTTCCGGTTGGTGAAACCACCAGAACGCAAATACCGCTACCGAAATCAGCAGCAGCGCAGCAACGAAATGGCTGGAAAGGCGATCGGCGACCAACAGCGTGGACGGCTTTTCCGATTCCGCACGGTCCAGCAACCGGCGCAGGGTGGACAACGTGCTGTCCTGCGGATTGCGCAGGATTTCCAGTGTCAGCGGTTGCTCCACATTCAGCGTGCCGCCGGTGACTTCATCGCCCGGACCTTTCTGCGTGGGCAGATGTTCGCCAGTGAGCATGGCTTCATTGATCGAACTGGTGCCATCCAGGATACGACCATCACCCGGAATCACTTCGCCCGCGCGCACCAGTACGCGATCGCCCTGACGCAATTTTTCCGCTGGCAGCAGTACTGGATGATCGCCCTCATCCAGCCGGCGTGCCGTCTGAATGCTGTGATGCGACAAACGAATGGACGTGCGCTGCGAGCGATGTCGCACCCGCATTTCCAGGTAGCGTCCCAACAGCAGCAGGAACGCAAACATGGACACCGAATCGAAATACACTTCCGGGCCGTGAAAAATCACTGACCACCAACTGGCCACGTAGGCAATCACCAGCGCCAGTGATACCGGCACGTCCATATTCAAGTGGCGGCTCTTCAACGCGCGCCAGGCGTTTTGGTAAAACGGAATGCAGGAATAGAAAAACACCGGTGTGCAGACAATGCCGCTGGTCCAGCGCAGAAGCACCACGTAATCGGGATCGATGCCTTCCCACGCGCCGTAGTACAAACCCGCTGCGTACATCATCACCTGCATGGCACCCAGGCCCGCCAGACCCATCCGCAGCAGCGATTGGCGGTTCTCGCGCTTGATCGCGGCTTCCTGCTGCACCGGATGATAAGGTTCTGCTTTGTAGCCCACTTGCGCGATGGCGCGAATAATTCTGCTCAGGCTGGTGCTGCCAGGATTCCATACCACACGCGCACGATGGCTGCTCAGATTCACCTGACACTGTGCAATCCCGTCCTGGCGATTCAGATGTTGTTCCACCAGCCACACACAAGCGGAGCAAGTGATGCCATTCACCATTAACGTAATTTCGCGATGCGTGGAATCGGGGGAATGCACGAAAGGTTGCTGCAGTTCAGGATCGTCCCAGTCCTGCAATTCGGACAGAAACGCCGGCACCAACTCCGGCGCCTGCGCAGTGCCCGGCTCGGTAGCAGTGCGATGCTCGTAATAATTTTCCATGCCGATGTCGACGATGGTTTGCGCCACCGCCTGACAGCCCGGACAGCACATGGTGCGGGGCGCGCCGGCGATGATGACCTGCAGATCGCAGTCGGCGGGAATCGGCAAGCCGCAGTGGAAGCAGGTGAGGCCGGGCGCGGGGGCATTCATCGGCAAAGTACTGGGTAGGTAATTCGGTTGGCCGTACTCAATTGGCGAGCTCGACGTCGCTCAGCGGATTATTGAAATTGATCCGGCTGTCGATTTCCCACTGGCCCGGTTCCGAGCGCAGCTGAACGTAGTAAAAACCGCTCGGCGTCTGTTCCAGTTTGGCGAAATAGGTGTTTTGCGGCGTGCGGTACAGTTGCACGGTCTGGTCGTGCTGCGCCTGAGTAGGGTGCACCAATTCCAATGTCAGCGTGGATTCCTGCTGCGGATCGATATTGTCCACGCGCAGCGAAATCACATTTTCCGCGGTCGAAAAACTGAAGTAAGCCTTGATGCCGGCGGCCTTGGCCTTGTTCTGTTTATCCAGGCGCTGGTTGATGGCCATGCCTTCCTTGTACCAATCTTCCCGCACCAATCCGCCCGGGTCCTGCATGGCCAACACGATCATCACGGTGCCCACGATCACCGAACTGGCGGGAATGGCAATGATGAACCAGGGCCAGAATTGTTTGTACCAGGGCTTTGCTTGCATTGTCGTCATGGTGATACTCATCGTGGGCGCGGAGCGCTCTAACTTTGAAGTTGCGTGCACTCTGAAACGGCGTGTTAGTGCGGCCCCAGGAAACGGCTTTCTTCCGTCACTTCCTGCGGAGGCTCTGCGTTCGTCGATTTGACCGTGAAATAGACTGTCGTGTTGCGCTGTTCCAGTTTGTCCGGCGCGATTTCCAGTGTCACCGGCAGAATCAGCATCTCGCCGGGCACCGCATGAACCGATTCCGGAATGTGCGGAATCGCGCCTTCCAATCCCGACACTGTCACAGTGTAGTCCTGGTGCAGCTGGGTCTTGTTCATGATCTTCAGCGTGTAGGTGTTCTCGATATTGCCTTCAAATGTTTCGCGGAACAGTGCGTTGCGGTCGCGAATGATGTCCAGCTGCAGCGGTACCCGCGATACCAGTTGATACAGGAACAGACCGCAGAACACCGCCAGAATTGCGCCGTAGCCCAACAGCCGTGGCCGCAGGATCACCGATTTCTTGCCTTCGATGGTGTTCTCGGTGGAATAGCGGATCAGACCGCGCGGATAATTCATCTGGTCCATGATCAGGTCGCAGGCATCGATACAGGCAGCGCAGCCGATGCACTCGTACTGCAGACCGTTGCGGATATCGATACCGGTAGGGCACACCTGCACGCACATCTGGCAATTGATGCAGGAACCCAAACCTTCCGCTTTGAAATCGGCGTCTTTCTTGCGACCGCCACGTGGCTCACCGCGTATCTTGTCGTAGGTGACCGTGAGTGTATTGGCGTCGTACATCACACTCTGAAAACGCGCGTACGGGCACATGTACAAACATACCTGTTCCCGCAGCCAGCCGGCGTTGGTGTAGGTGGCGATGGTGAAGAATGCCAGCCAGAACAGCGCCCAGGCCGACACGTTGAAATCGTACAGATCGAACCACAGTTCCCGCACCGGCGCGAAGTAGCCGACGAAAGTGAATGCCGTCCAGAACGCCAGCAGCAGCCACAGAAAATGTTTGCTGAATTTCTTGGCTGCCTTGGACACAGACCAGGGCTGAGCATCCAGCCGGATGCGCTTGCCGCGATCGCCTTCCGTGATGAACTCGATCCACATGAAGAAGGTGGTCCACACGGTTTGCGGACAGGTATAGCCGCACCAGACCCGTCCGGCCAGAACGGTGAAAAAGAATAAAGCCAAGGCAGCAATGATCAGCAGCCAGGCCAGGTAGAGAAAATCCTGCGGCCAGAAGGTGAACCAGAAAATATAAAATTTACGTTCGGGCAGATCGAACAGTACGCCCTGCCGGCCATCCCACGTCAGCCACGGCAGCAGAAAATACAGGCCCAATGTTACCCAAATGGTGGCAATACGAATGGTTTGAAAAAAACCGGAAATGCGGCGCTGATAGATGTGCTCGCGCTTCTGATACAGATCTCCGCTGTTCTTGTCGCCGGGGTTGATTTCCTTGACGGCGATTTTGCCGGATGTTGCCATGGGTCACCTGGGTTCAGTAGGTCGAATCAGGATGTCACTGCTTGCTGGCGGTCGACTGCGGTTTGCGTTCGTGAAGTAGCATGGGTGCGCCCCTTATATGGGGGCGCACCGGGGATCGTGCAAGGATCAGGGATGACTCAGGCTATACACGTAAGCAGCCAGAACATGGATCTTCTGTTCGCTCAGTGTTTCCTTGAAGGTCGGCATCTTGCCCTGACGACCGTGAGTGATGGTTTCGATGATGGATTTCTCCGAACCGCCGTACAGCCAGATGTTGTCGGTCAGGTTCGGGCCACCCAACATCGGGTTACCCTTGCCATCGGCACCGTGGCAGGCGCCGCAGACCGCAAACTTGGGCTTGGCAGCTTCTGCATTGCCCCCTTTTGCTTCATGTTCAGCCTGACGTCCACTCAGGCTCAGCACATAGGCCGCCATGTCCACCACGTCCTGATCGCTCAGGGGCAAACCACCTTTGGCCGGCATCATGGCGTTGCGGCCGCCGGTGATGGTCTCCACGATTTTCTCGGGCGTGCCGCCATACAGCCAGTCGCCGTCGGTCAGGTTGGGGTAGCCAGCGTTACCGCGCGCATCGGAGCCGTGGCACACCGCACAGTTGTTGCCGAACAGACGCTGGCCGATTTTCACGGCTTCCGGGTTCTTGGCCAGTTCTTCCACCGGAGCGGTGGCGAACTCGTCGAAGATCCGGTCATAGCGGTTGTTGGCTTTTTCCACTTCGGTGGTCCACTGCTCGTGCGACGTCCAGCCCAGCAGGCCTTTCGCGTCGCCCCATCCGGGATACAGCGTCAGATAGATGAACGAGAAGGCGATGGTGAAATAGAACAGGTTCAGCCACCAGTGCGGCAGCGGATTGTTCAACTCCTCGATGCCATCGAAGGAGTGGCCCATGGATTCGCCTTCAGCGATATGGTCTTCCGGGCGCTTGCGGGTCCACCACAGCAGCCACAGACAGCCCACCAGATTAATCAGGACAATGGTAATGATCCAACCATTGACCCAGCCTTGCGTAAACGTAGTCTCAGTCATTTTTTGTCTCCACGCCCTTGTCGGACTTACGGGAATTCACATCGTGCGCTTCATCTGCAAATGGCAGGTTGGCCGCCTCGTCGAAGCTTTTCTTGCTGCGGATGCCGAACACCCACCAGCAGACTCCGATAAAGGCGGCAAAGGCCAGAATGGTTGCAATGCCGCGCCACAGGTTGATATCCATTGGGTTCTATCTCTTGAAGCTGAGGATGGTTCCCAGTCCCTGCAAGTACGCCACCATGGCATCGATTTCCCGTTTGCCTTCCACGGCTGCCTTGGCGCCGGCGATATCTTCGTCGGTGTACGGCACGCCCAGTGAACGCAGCGCTTCCATCTTGGCGGCGGTGTCTTCACCGGTCAGCGTGTTGTCGAACAGCCAGGGGAACGACGGCATGTTGGATTCCGGTACTACGTCTCGCGGGTTGTACAGGTGGTCCATGTGCCACTTGTCGCTGTAGCGGCCGCCCACGCGCGCCAGGTCCGGACCGGTACGCTTGGAACCCCACAGGAACGGATGCTCCCACACGGATTCCCCCGCCACCGAGAAGTGGCCGTAGCGCTCGGTTTCAGCACGGAACGGACGGATCATCTGCGAATGGCACACGTTGCAGCCTTCGCGGATATAGATGTCACGGCCTTCCAGCTGCAGTGCGTTCCAGGGTTTCATGCCTTCCAGCGGCTCAGTGGTCTGCTTCTGGAAAAACAGCGGCACGATTTCCACCAGACCACCGAAGCTCACGGCGATCAGGGTCAGGATGATCATCAGGCCTACGTTCTTTTCTACGATTTCATGCGTCTTAGCCATGGTATCTACTCCTTACGCCGGCTGAGCCGCAGCATTGGTGGCCGTGGTCGGGGTGGTCATGGTCTTGAAGACGTTGTAGGCCATCAGGAACATGCCGCTCAGGAAGATCAGACCGCCAGCCGCGCGCACGATGTAGTACGGGTGGGTGGCTTTCAGGCCTTCCACGAAGGTGTAGGTCAGGCTGCCGTCGTCCGGGTTTACCGCACGCCACATCAAACCTTGGGAAATGCCCGCTACCCACATGGCCGCGATGTACAGCACGGTGCCGATGGTGGCCAGCCAGAAATGCGTGTTGACCAGGCCGACGCTGTGCATTTGCTTCTTGCCGTACAGCCAGGGTGTCAGCGCATAGATCGAGCCGATGGAGATCATGGCGACCCAGCCCAGCGCGCCGGAGTGCACGTGGCCGATGGTCCAGTCGGTGTAGTGGGACAGGGCGTTCACGGTCTTGATCGCCATCATCGGGCCTTCGAAAGTGGACATGCCGTAGAACGAAAGCGCCACGATCAGGAAGCGGATAACGGGGTCATCCCGCAGTTTTTCCCACGCACCAGAAAGAGTCATGATGCCGTTGATCATGCCGCCCCAAGATGGTGCCAGCAGAACCAGGGAGAACACCATTCCGATGGACTGTGCCCAATCAGGCAGCGCGGTGTAATGCAGGTGGTGAGGGCCGGCCCACATGTAAACGGAGATCAAAGCCCAGAAATGCACGATGGAAAGACGGTAGGAATAGACAGGGCGACCCGCCTGCTTGGGTACAAAGTAGTACATCATGCCCAGGAAACCGGCAGTCAGGAAGAAGCCCACCGCGTTGTGGCCGTACCACCATTGCACCATGGCGTCACGGGCACCGGCGTAGACCGAGTAGGATTTGGTAAGGCTTACCGGAATGGCCAAGCTGTTGACGATGTGCAGCAGCGCGACAGTAAGGATGAAACCGCCGTAAAACCAGTTGGCAACGTAAATGTGGGAGGTGGTGCGCTTGACGATAGTACCGAAGAAGACGACAGCGTAGGCAACCCAGACGATGGCGATCAGAATGTCGATCGGCCACTCCAGCTCTGCGTATTCCTTGGAGCTGGTGTAACCCATTGGCAGGGTGATCACGGCGCTCAGAATCACCAGTTGCCAGCCCCAGAACACGAATTTGGCCAGGGCCGGCGCGAACAGGGTGGTCTGACAGGTACGCTGCACCACGTACAGCGACGTCGCCATCAGGGCGCAGCCACCGAACGCAAAAATCACCGCATTCGTATGAAGAGGGCGGAGACGGCTGTAGGTCAGCCAGGGGATATCAAAGTTCAGGGCCGGCCAAGCCAGCTGAGAGGCGATGAAAACCCCGACAGCCATGCCCACGATGCCCCAGATCACGGTCATCACCGTGAACTGCTTGACCACACCATATTCATACTGTGGCGTTGCGACTTGATGAGTAGTACCCATGTGAGCGTCTTTCCTGAGTTGAGTGAGTAACACCTGCCGAGACTTCTGTTTCTCCCACAAAAAACAGAGATGTCATCCCGGTCGGGACAACTGTGCGCATTATAGAAGCGGGCTTCTTCATCGTTTTGACACAAATCAAGCAGGCTGCCCTGGTTGAAAAGGTCGGCGACGCCAGAGGATGGCAATTTGGAATTGCACGCAAAAAGTGCGACTGCAGTATCCATATGCGCCAAAGAAGTGCGACTACATTACGTACTTCTAATCTGAAAGCTCTAACCCATTGATAGTATTAGACCTTCCAGACTGGCCCAGATTCTGCATGCTCTTATTTGGTGCGGTGGCACCAGATTGGTTCAAACAACACCCGAACAACAAAAATCAAGGGCGCGCAATTATGAGAATGATCACGGCAATCATCAAGCCTTTTAAGCTCGATGATGTCAGGGAAGCCTTGACCGATACCGGAATCACCGGCATGACCGTGGAGGAAGTGAAGGGATTCGGTCGTCAGAAAGGCCATACCGAGTTGTACCGGGGTGCGGAATACGTTATCGAATTCGTGCCCAAGCTCAAGCTCCAATTGGCGGTGCGAACCGACCAGGTGGAAGACGCTGTCAGCGCCATTGCCCGTGCGGCCAACACGGGAAAAATCGGTGATGGCAAAATCTTTGTGGCCGTTCTGGAACAGGTCATCCGCGTCCGCACTGGGGAGCAGGGCGTCGCTGCACTTTGATTTTTAGCTTCTTTTTAAAAACGTAAATCCTTCAAGGGGATCTCCATGCTCAGCAAAACCATACGACGCCTGTCGCAGGGTATTCTGTTGTCCTGCGTTCCGGCTATTTCCTTCGCAGATGAAATCAATCCTGCCGCAATCAATTCCGCAAACACTGCCTGGATGTTGACCGCCACCGCGCTGGTGCTGTTCATGACTATTCCGGGCCTGTCGCTGTTCTATGCCGGGTTGGTGCGGTCGAAAAACGTATTGTCGGTGCTGATGCACTGCTTTGCGTTGACCTGCGCCATGTCCCTGCTCTGGTTCGTGGTGGGATATACCCTGGCGTTTGGGTCTGGCGTGGAGCAGGGCGACTGGATCGGCGATTTCGGCAACATTCTATTTGCCGCCGTGAAGCTGGACAGTGTGACCGCCGGGATTCCCACCAGTCTGTTCGCGATCTTTCAAATGACCTTCGCGGTCATCACCCCGGCCCTGATCGTGGGTGCGTTCGCCGAGCGGATGCGTTTCTCCGCCATGTTGATGTTCTCGGTGTTGTGGCTGCTGCTGGTATACGCGCCCGTGTGCCATTGGGTGTGGGGCGGCGGCTGGTTGCAAGATATGGGGCTGCTGGACTTTGCTGGTGGCACAGTGGTGCATATCACGGCTGGCGTGGCGGCGTTGGTCGCTGCGCTGGTGCTGGGACCACGCAAAGGTTTTCCCACCCAGGCCATGATGCCGCACAACCTGACCATGACAGTGACCGGTGCCGGCATGCTGTGGGTGGGCTGGTTTGGCTTCAATGCCGGCAGTGCGGTGGCAGCCAACGGCAATGCTGCGATGGCGATGCTGGTGACGCATATTTCAGCGGCGGCGGGATCGATGGCCTGGATGGCCTGCGAGTGGATTCGTCATGGCAAGCCGTCGGTGTTGGGTATTGTCACCGGAATGGTGGCTGGCCTGGGTACCATTACCCCGGCGTCCGGCTCAGTGGGTCCGGCCGCAGCCTTGGTGATCGGTTCCTGTGCGGGCGTGCTCTGCTTCTTCATGACCATGCTGATCAAGAAGAAACTGCAGATCGACGATTCCCTGGATGTATTCCCCGTGCACGGCGTGGGCGGCATTTTGGGCACGTTGATGGCGGGTGTTTTCTGCTCACCGGATCTGGGTCTGTTCAGCGGGCTGGGTTTCGGTGCGGGCAACAGTAGCATCGCCGATCAGTTGGGCGTACAGGCCATCGGCGTGATATCCACGTTTGCTTATACCGCGGTGGTTACCTGGGTGCTGTTGAAACTGGTTGGAATGCTGGTGGATCTGCGGGTCAATGCCGAGGAAGAGACCGAGGGCCTGGATATTGTGCTGCATGATGAGCGCGGTTACGACATTCGCTGATGGATTGAACAGCGCTGCGACAAGTAGCGCTGTTCCATTTATTTGATCGATTGAGCTAATAAAGAGAGTCCTGCGGGTTGACTTTAATAGGTTGACCAAAAAAGCCTGCCCCCTGGTTAAAATGGCTATTGAACAACGGTGGGGGATTTAATACTTTACCGGCAAGCGTCTCGAACAGTCGTTTGATTGGCAAGGCGTCCTACCGACTCCGATGCCGGAGTGCATACTCTCGTGACACCCTCACGAAAGAGTGACTATAAAAATTACGAGGAGATGAAGATGAGCTTGAAATTCCTGTCTGACGAATGGTTTAGCAAAGTAGAAGAACTCAAAGCTGCTGCCGGCGCTGTCGATGTTCCCCCTGCAATGGCTGATCTGGTGATCAACATCACCGTGAGCGGCACCGAGTGGGGCAACCGCGACATGAGCCTGAAGGCTGGTTCCATCGAGCGTGGCCACCACGCTGGCGCTCCCACCAAAATGACTCTGCCTGCTGACTTGGCTCGTCGTCTGTTCATCGAGAACGATCAGTCTGCCGGTATGCAAGGTTTCATGAGCGGCCAGATCAAGATCGAAGGCGACATGAGCAAGCTGATGGCGATGCAAACTGTGCAGCCTTCCGCCGCTCAGAAAGCCCTGCAAAAGCAAATCCTGGAAGCCACTTCCAAGTGATTTTCAGTTTGCCCTGAATGAAGAAACCCGCCTGGTGCGGGTTTTTTTATGCCTGCTGTTTTTGTAAAGAGCTGATAAAGAACTGATTAAGGAACTCGTTAGGGCGCCGGTTACCGTGTGGGGATGGAGGGGTAGTATTTGATGTAATTAGTCAACGAAATTGATTGCATCGGTCATTGGCGCAAAAACCTGGCGGTGGTTAATTGACCTTTAGGCGCGTTTGATAGACAAATCAGAAGATAAACGTGCTTTTTCGTTCATTTCCCAGTTTACGTAATAACGCCTTAACTTACGCAATGATAAGAGGGAACACCCCATGGCCGAACCTATCTCCACTGCCCTGGTCGGGCTCACGTCAGATCCAGCGACATTTTCCTGGTCCGAAAAAGACGCTCAGTTGTATGCGCTTGCGGTTGGCTGCAAGCCCGATGATGAGCTGGATTTCATTTACGAGGCGCGGGGCCCCAAGGTGCTGCCCACCTTTAGCGTGATTCCCGGGCTGACCATTATGGGTGGCGTGATGATGCGGGTTCAGTTCAATCTGGCCATGCTGCTGCACGGTGAGCAGAAAATCCAACTGCACCGACCGATTCCTGCCAGTGGAACAGCGACTGGCGTGGGCAAAGTCGTGGAAGTGTGGGACAAGGGTAAAGCGGCGGTGATTGGCGTGCAGTGCGATGTGAGCGATGAGCAGGGCCCGCTGTTCACCACCCATGCCACGCTGTTTATTCGGGGTGCCGGCGGTTTCGGTGGCGAGCGCGGACCTTCAGCGGAAGCAGCAGCAATTGCAGTGCCCGATCGCGCGGCGGACCATGTGGTGGAAGATGTGACGCGGCCGGAACAGGCTGCACTGTATCGCCTCACCGGCGATCGTAATCCGATTCACATCGATCCCATGTTCGCCAAATTCGGTGGTTTTGAGCGGCCGTTTCTGCATGGTTTGTGCACGTACGGTTTCGCTGGCCGCGCTGCACTGAAAGCATTGTGTGGCGGTGATCCGGCGCGCTTCATTTCGATGAGCGGCCGGTTCTCGGATCAGGTGTATATGGGCGACGCCATCATCACCCGCATTTGGGAAGAAGGAAACGGCAGCGCGGTGATGCAGGTGGAAACGCAAAAAGGCAATGTGGTGTTGAATCAATGTCGGGTGGAATACAGGGCCTGATTGGGCCCTGCTTTTTTCCGTTGTTTGCCGGCATTTTGCTGTTTGCGGGTGAAATCAGTATCCCGCTTTGCCCGACATGATTTGCTCGTAAAACGCCTGGTCCAGCGGCTCGTAGCGGTTACTGCCAGGCTTCAACACGAACAAGGGATCGCTGACCTTGTCCAGATGATAGGCCTGATCGCGTAGATCACCTTTTTTCATTTTAAACGTACCGGTGGTGTCCATCTCGCGAATCTGACGCACGAACAACGGCCGCGCATAGCCTGGCACTTTATCGAGGATGTGGCGCGATAGTTCGTCCAGATCCAGACTGCCATTGGCGGGAACCACCGCGGCCATGCCGGCACGGCCATCGGTACCTGGCAATTGCACGCCATACAAGTTGCAATAGTCCACGGTGAAGGCGGCGTTGATGATTTCGCCGATTTCGTTGGTGGAGACGTTCTCACCTTTCCAGCGGTACGTGTCGCCGATGCGATCCACGAACTGGTAATGGGGCAGGCCCAGCGCGAAACCGACATCCACCTGCTTCAACAAATCTCCGGTGTTGAAGTAGCGGTCGCCTTTCTTGAACACATCCCGCAATACTTTTTTCTCGGAGGCTTCGGCACTGGCATAGCCGTCGAACGCCACTTTTTCGCTGATTTCGATCAGCATCAAACCGGGCTCGCCTTTTTTGGCTTTTTCGCAGAAACCTTTGCGGTTGCGAATAAGTTCGTCGTTCAACACGTCGTAACTGACCAGAGCGTGTTTGGCGGCGCAGAAGCCCACAGTTTTGTTTTTGTTGAACGCGTTGACGCAGCCGGCGTTACCTTCGCTGGCGCCATAGAATTCACAAATGCGCTCGATGCCGAAGCGGGTTTTGAATTCCATCCAGATGTCGGGACGCAAACCGTTGCCGACACATTTCTTG
>DATLII010000044.1:0-3926 GCA_035539495.1 Dongiaceae bacterium | reverse complement strand
GCGGTTAATCAGGCAGGAAAAGCTGTCTTTCCACACGGTGGTCTGGTGAAACGACTGCGGAATTTCATCGAAGCGGTTGATCGCCATGTCCACCCGCCCCTGCTCCATGTCCTGATAACTGACGTCGCTGGGGGTGAGCATGTCCAGAATGATATGGGGCGCTTCGCTGCGAATATGCTTGATGAGCGCGGGGATCAGCGTTGCTTCGGCATAGTCGCTCACCATGATGCGGAACACGCGGCGGCTGGTGAGCGGTTTGAATTCCTGCCGCGGCTCCAACAGGTACTGGGTTTCCGCCAGAATCTGCCGCACTTTGGGTTGCAGATCCAGGGCGCGCTCGGTGGGCTTCATGCCGTCGCTGGAGCGGATCAGCAGCGGATCGTTGAACAGCTCCCGCAGACGACGCAGGCCATTGCTCATTGCTGGCTGGGTGATACCCAATTGTTCCGCCGCCCGGGTCACGTTCAGTTCCCGCAGCAAAACGTCGAGGTACACCAGCAGGTTGAGGTCGACCCGTCCGACATTCATGGAATCGATGACATCCGCTTGAAGTATAAACAGTGAAAATTATGGCAGAGTTCGGGGCGTTAGGCACGGGCTGGGCCAGTTGATCTGAACTGGCAGCAGGGATTCTCGCGCACTGGCATCGACAGTCGGCATTTGGGGGACGTTCTATTTGGAATGAGCCTGCGGGTTGGCTTGGGCTTCCTGATGCAGACGCTGCAGCCGCTCCAACTCTGCCTGCAGCAATGGCGGGTCCTGCAGCGGCAACATGGCGTTATAACGGGGCTGATGCAGCCAGCGCTTTAATGTGCGCCATTGTTGCTGCGATAGCTGACGCTCGGCTTCCTGAGGAAACAGGGGGAAACAGTGTTGGTTCTGGATCCGCGGCATTTGCGTCGGCATCGGTTCGCCACCATTTGAATCGATGTCCGTACCAGCGAACACCGTCTTCAGTGCGGCCACCAGATCGATGCCAGCCTGCTCTGCCAGAATAAACTGCCCATTGGGACGGCCATGCTGTTCCAGCGCAAACAGATTGCCGTTGTCATCCCGGATAAAATCGGCGCCACCCAATCCGTGAAAACCGGTTACCTGCCCCATTTTTTCCAGCATCAATTGCATCTGGGGCGGTGCGCACAACCGCACCACACTCGCAGGGCCGAAACGTCCAGGCCAGGTACGCACTTTCTCGAACCCAAACCAGGCCAGCAGACGGCCATGCCGCCATACCGCCGTGGCCCCCACTTCGCGACCACTGATCCATTCCTGCAATAGCCAGGCGCCATCCTGGCGAAACGCCTGTATCGCGCCATCCAAACGCGCTGGCGAATCGATGCGATGCACGGACTGCCCGGAAAAACCCTGTGGCCGTTTCAGGATTAGCGGATAACCCAACTGCTCGGCCACCGCCCGCAACGCAGAAGGATCCCGCTGCACGCTGGAACGGGGCACCGCAATGCCCACGCGCGCCGCCAGAATCGGAAACGCCAGCTTCGACAATAGAAAATCCAACCCTTGCCCCGTTGCTGGCAACAACGCCTGCGCCCACGGGTGTTGACGCTGGGCACTCAGTGCCATCAACAAGGGATCGTCTGCCACCAGCACGTGACGATAACGCGCGGAAGACTGGGCCAGAAACCGACCGATATCCGCTACGAAATCCGTGAAATGGGTTGCCGCACTGACATGAGCCCGCACCTGATTGCTGGCCGCCAGACGACACTGACGCGCACAAAACAGATCCACCTCAAAACCGGCCTGACGCAAAAATGGCGGCAGCCGATTGATGCCGCTCCAATCAGAACCAAGCAGGATAAGAATGCGCGGAGCGTCGGCGGGCGCGGGCATGCGTTTTTCCATAACGGCAAATGAACTGCCATTATTACAGAATCAGCCGCTAAACGAGAGCCATCGGGACTCTGCATAGCAACGCGAAACCTTCCGTACGCCATAAAAAAACCCGGTCTGCAGGAGCAAACCGGGCGCATGGCAATCAGATGCCGAAATTGAAATATCTAAATCCGATCGACGTCAGATTTTCGTCGCTTGATAGTGGTCCAGATTCAATTCCTTCATCTGGTTGGCAAACTGCGTGGCAAAACCGGGATACATGGTAGCGTTAAAGCCATCTTCCGTCAGATACCAGCTTTTGCAGCCGGAATTCCAGTTGGTTTTTGCCAGCCGTTTCTGAATCGACTGGTTGTAGCGTTGCTGCACCTCGGGCTTCACGTCCAGCCATTTCAGATTGCGCTTCAGCAGGGTGCCAATACCGCGCACCGCATAATCGATCTGCGATTCCATATACACCAGCGCCGAATTGTGGCCAGGGCCGGAATTGGGACCAAAGGTGAAGAACAGATTCGGATAACCTGAAACGTTGATACTCTTGTAGGCCTGAGAACCCCGCTTCCATTCTTCACTCAATTGACGCCCGTTAAGCCCTGTGACAGGAAACGGCGTGCCGCTTTTGCACACATCAAAACCGGTGGCAAATACAATGCAATCAAACTGGTGCTCGATACCTTCAGCGGTGCGAATACCATTTTCGCACAACGTGGCAATCGGCCAGGTGATCAGTTTGCAATTGGGCTGTTGCAACGCGCGGTAGTAATCGTTGGATATCAGCACGCGCTTGCAGCCGATGCGGAAATCCGGCGTCAACTGACGACGCAGCCAGGAATCCTTTACCTGAGCATGCAGATGCGCGCGAGCGACACGCTCCACCAATGCCGTCAACGGCGAATGCCAGATAATGCCCAGCGCGATGGACTCATGCCCCCAGTAAAGCGCTCGTCGCACTGCAGTCTGTGCTGCAGGCAGCTTCTGGAACAATTGCTTGTTCCAATCTGGCGTCACGAAATCCGGCCGCGGCAGCACCCAGCCCGGTGTGCGCTGAAACACTTTCACAAAATCCGCCTGCTTCACCAGCTCCGGAATGATCTGGATGCCGCTAGCGCCAGTGCCAATCACCGCCACACGCTTGCCACGGAAATCGTAGTCGTGATCCCATTTCGCGCTGTGAATCTTGTGGCCGTTAAACGTATCAATGCCCGGCATATTGGGGAAGCTGGCATTCGACAGCGGGCCAGACGCCATCACCACGGCTCGACCGGCAAAAGTTTCCCCGCCTGTTGTACTGGCCGTCCAAATGCCGGCTTTTTCGTCGAACACCAAGCCGGTGACATTACGTTCGAACCGGATCAGCGGCCGCAGCTGGAAGTCATCCACCAGACGATGCACGTATGCCAGGATTTCCGCGCTACCGGAAAAACTGCGCGACCAATCCGGATTCTGTGCGAACGAATAGGAATACAGATTCGACGGAATATCGCAGGCCGCGCCGGGATAGGTATTGTCGCGCCAGGTGCCACCCACTTCGGTGGAGCGCTCCAGAATCACGACATTCTCAATCCCCGCCTGACGCAGCCGAATCGCCGTACCGAGGCCAGCAAAGCCAGCGCCGATGATCAACACATCTGCCGTGCCGCTTGCTTGGCCTTTGCTATAAGCACCCGCCACCGCTTTCACCGTTTTCTTGCTGCGCGATGATTTCTTTTCAAAGGGAACAGTATTACGCATGACGCAGTGTCCTCAGGCCGTGGGATTCCAGGTGAGTTCTTTCACCCAGCTGGGAATCGGCGGCAACACCGACGGCGGAATGTAATTGGTAAGCTTCACCATGGTATCCACAGGAACATGATAAAAACGGTTGCGACGATTGATCATGACGCGGCCGTGGCGATTGATGATTTGAAACCAGGGGTTACGGCGACCTTCAACCGTGCGTCCGCCGATGGTTTCAAATTTTTTCATCGCGGCGTACAGGCTTTCTTCCTGCAGACCCATTTCGACTATGTTATCGCGCATGCGGTTCAGCAGCGGCAGATACGACAGAATGCCCAGGATCAGCGTCGGCCGCATCA
>DATLII010000043.1:0-3895 GCA_035539495.1 Dongiaceae bacterium | reverse complement strand
ATTGCCGGGGCGAAGGCCATAGTCGGCGCCTGGCTGAACAGATGGCGGCGGGCCTAATGCTCGATGCCTTGGAAAATACCGGAAGCGGATCATGACAGACGAACAGCAGCCCCCGACCCGTTGCGGTTATGTAGCCATCGTAGGACGCCCTAATGTGGGCAAGTCCACTCTGATGAACCATCTGCTGGGGCAGAAAATCAGCATCACATCACGTAAGCCACAGACCACCCGGCACCGGGTACTGGGCATCAAGACTGAAAACGGCGTGCAGGCCATTTATGTGGACACGCCGGGTATCCATGCCGAGGAACCCAAGGCCATCAACCGCATGATGAACCGCGCTGCCACCAGTTCGGTGCGTGATGTGGATGTGGTGGTGTTGGTGGTGGATGGCCTGAAGTGGAACGATGGCGACGAGCATGTGCTGCGCAAGATCCGCTCTACTCCGTCGCCGGTGATCCTGGCCATCAACAAGGTCGATGAGATCGAAGACAAGGCAGCGTTGTTGCCGCATATCGAAATGCTGGCGCAGAAACGCGAGTTTGCCGCGATCGTGCCTATCTCCGCACTGCGCAACAAGCAGTTGGACCAGTTGGAGCAGGAAGTGAATTCCCGCCTGCCACTGAGCGAGCTGTTTTATCCAGAAGACCAGATCACGGACCGTTCCCAGCGTTTTCTGGCAGCAGAAATCGTGCGCGAAAAAATCATGCGTCAGTTGGGCAAGGAGCTGCCGTATGCCTGTGCGGTGGAAATCGAGCAGTTCGAATTCGACAGCGGCGTGTGGCATATCTCCGCCCTGATCCTGGTGGAAAAGGACAGCCAGAAGCGCATCGTGATCGGCGACAACGGTGAGCGTTTGCGCAAGATCGGCACCGAGGCCCGCATCGACATGGAAAAGATGCTGGAGTGCAAGGTAATGCTGAAAACCTGGGTGAAAGTGAAGAGCGGCTGGGCCGACGACGAGCGCGCCCTGCGTAGCCTGGGCTACGGTGATGACAATAAATGAACCGGACTACGGTTACCTCCTGCATGCGCGTCCCTTGCGCGACACCAGCCTGATCGGCGAATTTTTTCTGCGCCGCCAGGGGCGTATCGCCATCGTCTATAAACATCTGAAAAAAGAAGGCAAGCAGGGTGCGAAAGCACGCCTGCTGCAGCCGTTCGTGCCATTGGCGGTCAGTTTCGATGGTCAGCAGGAATTGAAAAGCGGGCGGCTGCTGGAAGCCGCAGCGGCGTCACTGATGCTGGCGGGGACGGCGTTGTTCAGTGGATTTTATCTGAATGAGCTCTTGGTGCGCCTGCTGCAAAAAGAAGAAGCCCTGCCGGAACTGTTCACCCATTACGAGCACACCTTGCGTCAGTTGCAGGACGCGCCACCGGAAATCCCGCTGCGCCAGTTCGAGCATCAGCTGCTACGTCAGCTGGGATACGAACTGGTGTTGGACCAGGACACCAACGGTGATCCAGTTCAGGACGGCGTGCACTATCGTTATGAAGCGGACAGCGGTTTTATCCGTCTGCCGCAGTTGCCCCGTGACCCCGCTCAGTTGCGCCGTTGTTTTGCCGGTTCCCACTTGCTTGAAATCCACCGGCAGGCGTATGAAGATAGCGCGGTGCGCGCGGCGGCGAAACAATTGAGCCGGCTGGCGCTGGCACCTCATTTGGGCGATAAGCCACTGCACAGCCGCGAACTGTTTGCGCAGTTGCAGCGGCGTTGATCATGACCGCAATGCCGATCCGGAGATCACCATGAACTTGCACAACCGAATTCTGCTGGGCGTGAACGTCGATCATGTGGCGACGCTGCGTCAGGCCCGTGGTACGCGTTATCCTGATCCGGTGCAAGCGGCGTTGGATGCGGAAGAGGCTGGCGCCGATGGCATCACCGTGCACCTGCGGGAAGATCGCCGTCATATTCAGGAGCGTGACGTGCGCATTCTGATGGACACCTTGCAGACCCGGGTCAATCTGGAAATGGCGGTGACGCCTGAAATGATTGCGTACGCCGAACTGATCAAACCACCCCATTGTTGCCTGGTGCCGGAAAAGCGGCAGGAACTCACCACGGAAGGTGGTCTGGATGTAGTGGGCAATTTCGATCGCGTAAAAGCCGCGTGCGATAAATTAGGCGCGGCTGGCATCGAAGTGTCGTTGTTTATCGATGCTGATCGCGCGCAAATTGAAGCAGCGGCAAAAGCGGGTGCGCCGGTCATCGAGATTCATACTGGCGCTTATGCCGATGCGGAAACTGACGTAGCGATGAGAGCTGAATTCGAGCGCATTCGCAACGGTGTGGAAATCGGTTTGCAGAACGGACTGATCGTGAATGCCGGGCACGGCCTGAATTATCAGAACGTGGAGCCCATCGCGGCTATTCCTGGCATCACTGAGCTCAACATCGGTCACGGCATCATCGCGCGAGCAGTGTTCACTGGCTTGAAAGAAGCGGTGCGGGAGATGAAGCGGCTGATGTTGCAGGCGCGGGAATGATTGTTGGCATTGGCACTGATATCATCGAGGTAGCCCGCATGGCGGATTCCTTCGCACGTATGGGTGAGTCGTTCCCCCGTCGCTTATTGACGGAAGCGGAATTCGCCGAATTTCAGCAGCGCAGTGATATCAACAAACCTTCGTTTCTGGCCAAGCGGTTTGCGGCGAAAGAAGCGGCGGTTAAGGCATTGGGCACCGGCTTTGCCGATGGCATTACCTGGAAGCACGTGAACATTCACAATGATGCGAAAGGCGCTCCGATCATGACGCTGACGGGCAAGGCGCTGGAATATGCCAATACCTTGGGCGTCACTCGCGTACACCTGTCGTTGTCCGATGAAAAGCAGCATGCGGTGGCGTTTGTGGTGTTGGAAGCCGGAACCGTGTCAGTAACGCCGGCGACCACCCTCAATCAGGATTGACCGGCCGGTAGCTGTCGCATCGGCACCCGGTTTTCCACGTACCAACCTACCACCTGATCGATGGCCAACATCAGGTCCGCAGTCAGATCCGGTACTTGTTCATAGCGCTGCAGCTTCAGCGCCTCTTCCAATGTGAATGAGCATTTCTGCAATTTCGGCACGCCGGTATAGCGGGTGGCGCCGTGCAGCTTGTGCACCACTTCCAGCAATGCGCCGTAGTCTTCTTCAATCAGCCGGTCGGTGATCTGGGATTTGTCCTTTTGCAGGGACGTGAACAGCATGTCCAGCATTTCCTCGGCCAGATCCGCTTTGCCGTTGGCGAGCTTGATGCCCAGTTGCATGTCCACGGCGGCGCCGTTGCGGCCAAATTCGGTAATATCGCCACCGCGCTCGTTCTTTTTCTGGTGCAGATTGACGCCAGTCCACTTGTGAATGATGTGGATCAGCTGGGATTCGTTGATGGGTTTGGTGACGTAATCGTCCATGCCGGAATTGAGCAGTTGGTGTTTTTCGCTGGCCAGGGCGTGGGCCGTAACGGCAATGATCGGCGTGCGGCGCTCGCCTTTTTCCATGATGCGAATGCGGCGCGCGGTTTCCACACCGTCCATTACCGGCATTTGTATGTCCATCAATACCAGATCGAATTCGCGTTGCTCGATATGCTGCAGTGCCTTGATGCCGCTGTCGCAGGCGGTCACCAGCACATCCAGATCTTCCAGCAGTGCCGACAGCAGTTTCAGGTTGGCGGCGTTGTCGTCCACGGCGATCACTCGCAGGCGCTGCTGGCCGATGCGATTGACCCGCTTCTGTTCCACTTCGCTGTAGCCGCGGTGATTGAGGAAAGTGTCGGTATTGATCAGGCCGCCCAGCAGGTCGTAGGCTTTTTGCTGACACAGCGGTTTGGTAATTAACGGCAGCAGGCGACCGTCCAGCAGGTCCGCCAGCAGGTTCTGGTCGGCGGGATTGGCGTGCAGAATCAGCGG
>DATLII010000042.1:0-5784 GCA_035539495.1 Dongiaceae bacterium | reverse complement strand
GTAAGAACTAACCCCATGATGCACAAGAAAAAAATGCGGATAGCATGTTTCGATAACGAAATCATCCTGAGTCCTTAATAGATTGTATTGGATTGTTTTTTGCCCAGGCACCTTAGCAGATTTGAGCTGTTATTTGTATGGAGACAGGATGATATCGAGACGGGAGGGCTGAGGGGCCAACTGCCCCAGCATCCGGCACGGTTGGGCGCGGATGCTGGGGGCGAGGCTGTTATACCGAGGCTACTGCACCGACTGCCACGCCACCACAGGACCCGCATCTGCTGCCGGCGCTGGTTTGCGTTGCTTGCTGATTAGCAGGTAAATCGCCGGCACCACAAACAGTGTGAACAAGGTGCCCACCGCCATGCCGCCCACCAGCACCAGACCGATGGAATTACGCGCCGCTGCGCCCGCGCCGGTGACCAGTACCAGCGGGAAGTGGCCGGCCACGGTAGCGACAGTCGTCATCAGAATCGGCCGCAACCGCGTTGTCGCCGCTTCAATTACCGCTTCCTTCTGCGCGCGTCCCTGTTTCTGCAATTGATTGGCGAACTCCACGATCAGGATCGCGTTTTTCGATACCAGACCCACCAGCGTCACCAGCCCCACCTGCGAATAAATGTTTAAAGTGGTGGTCCAGCCGTTGGTCCAGAACGGCATGTCCGGCGCCGGCATTTGCAGGAAGGTGAAGATCAGCGCGCCGAACATGGCCAGCGGCACTGAGCCCGCCAGAATCACGAACGGGTCGCGGAAGCTGTTGAACTGCGCTGCCAGCACCAGGAAGATCAACAACAGCGCCATGATGAACGACGGCAGGAACTTGTTGCCTTCCACGCGGAGTTGGCGCGACTCGCCGGTGTAATCGACGGTATAGCCCTGCGGCAGAATTTGCTTGGCTTCCTCTTCCAGAAAACGCAGTGCATCATCCAGCGGGCGGATCGCTACGCCGCTCAACTTCACCGAGTTCATCTGCTGCATGCGGTTCAATGTCCGAGGCACGGTTTCATTGGAAATGCTGGCGATGGTGCTCAGCGGAATCAACTCGCCGTTGCGTCCGGTGATGTGAATGTCCTGCAATTGTTCCGGTGTCATGCGCTGGCTGCGCTGGATCTGCGGAATCACCTTGTAACTGCGGCCATCCAGGTCGAACCAGTTCACATAGGCGCCGCCCAGCATGGCGCCCAGATCCTGGCTTACTTGCGCCATGGTCAGGCCCAGGTCCGCCACTTTTTCGCGGTCGATATGCAACGTGGCTTGAGGCTGGTCGTATTTCACGTCGATCATGGGCGGGAACGCGAACATGCCGCTTTCGGCGGCTTTTTTCTGCAGCTCCTGCGCAAATTCGACAATGCGTGTGGTGGGCGCAGTGGACGTGATCACGAATTCCACCGGAAACCCGCCCCCGCCCGGTAATGACGGCGGTGCTAGCGGCGTAACCTGCACGCCGGGAATGGCGCCCAGTCTTTGCTGCAGTTCCGGTAACAGTTCAAACACAGTGCGATCGCGCTGATCCCAGGGTTTCGCCGCCATTGCCGCAAAGCCCTGGTTGGGCGCGGTGAACTGGAAGGTGAAATCTGTTTCCGGCAGGCTGAGATAAATGCGCGTGGCCTCTGCCGTGAAATGGACGGACTGTTCCAGGGTGGAGTTGGCGGGAGTGTCCACAATGCCAAAAATCACGCCCTGGTCTTCGGTGGGCGCTAGCTCCTTGGCGGAGAACATAAACATGGGAATGGTGATCAGGCTGAATACCACCCACACCGCATAGATAGGCTTGCGGTTGTCCATGGTGGCTTCCAGCGCGTGGCGGTACATCGTCTTCAGTCGCTCGAAAAAATTATGCACGATGCCGGCGAAGCCCTTCTGGTCCATGCCGGGTTTCAGCATCTGCGACGACATCATTGGCGACAGCGTCACCGCCACCACACCGGAAATCACCACCGCGCCCGCCAGTGTCAGCGCGAATTCGCGGAACAGCGAGCCGGTCAGACCGCCCTGCAACGCAATTGGTAGATACACCGCAGCCAGCGTGATCGTCATCGAGATAATCGGACTTACCAGCTCACGAGCGCCCAACAGCGCCGCCTGCATGGGCGACTGGCCTTCGCTCAGGTGACGCTCCACGTTCTCCACCACCACGATGGCATCGTCCACCACCAGCCCCACCGACAGCACGATGGCCAGCAGGGTCAGCAGATTGACGGTGAAACCGAACACCTGAATCAGGAAAATCGCACCAATCAGTGATAACGGAATCGCCATCACCGGAATCAATGCGGATCGCATCGAGCCCAGGAACAGGAAAATCACGATGATGACGATCAACAGTGTTTCGCTCAGGGTTTTCACCACTTCCTTAATGGCACTGTTGATATATTCGGTGGCGTCATACGACACGTAGCCATCCAGGCCGCTGGGTAGTCCACGCTTGATGTCTTCCATTTCCTTGCGTACCCGCTCCAGTACGTCGATGGAGTTGGCGTTGGGCAGCGCCCACAGACCGATGAACACGGCGGTCTCGCCGGAATAGCGCACGTCGCTCTCGTAATCTTCAGCGCCCAGCACCACATCGGCGATATCTTCCAGCCGGATGATGGCACCGTCCTGCTCGCGTACGACCAGACGCTGAAAATCCTGCACCGACTGCAGATTGGTGTCGGTGGTCAGATTCACCTGGACCAGCGAGCCTTTGGTCTGGCCTACGGCGCTGAGCACGTTGTTACTGGCGAGCGCCTGGTTTACTTGCGCCGGTGTCACATTGAGCGCCGCCATTTTTTCCGGATGCAGCCAGATGCGCATGGCAAAGGTACGGGCACCCAGAATTTCTGCGCGTTGCACGCCGCTCAGCGCTGCCAGTCGCGGCTGCACGATCCGGATCAGGTAATCGGTGATCTGATTCTGCTCCATGATTTTGGACGTGAAGCTGAGATAGGCGGAGGCGAATTCGCTGTCGGCTGAGACGATATTGATGATCGGCACTTCCGATTCCGCTGGCAGATCGCCGCGCACCTGGTCCACTTTCGAACTGATTTCCGCCAGCGCTTTCACGGGATCGTAATTCAGTTGCAGACGCGCGGTGATCGTCGACAAGCCCAGGGCGCTTTGCGATTCCAGGTAATCGATGCCGTCGGCGGCAGCGATTGCTCTTTCCAGCGGTGTGGTGACGAAGCCGCGAACCAGTTCCGCATCCGCACCGACATACGCAGTGGTGATGGTGACAGACGCGTTGTCGCTGCGCGGAAACTGGCGCACGTTCAAAGAGCCGATAGCCTGCAGCCCGGCAATCACGATGATCAGGTTGATCACGATCGCCAGCACAGGCCGGCGGATGAAAATGTCGGTGAATTTCATGCGCGTGATCCTGTCAGGAATTGCCGGGTTTCGGGGTCTGGCTGAATTCGGGAGAGAGGTTATTGTCCGGTTTCACCTCCTGACCGTTCTGCAATCTGAATGCGCCGGTGGTCACTATCGTGGCGTCGGCAGGCAAGCCCTCTTTCACGGCGACGAAATCCCCGCGGGTATTGCCAATTTTGACAAGCTGCTGTCGTACCACCTTGCCACCACCCTGGTCTTCGGGCCGATCTTCGATCACGAAAACTGAATCGCCGTAGGGTGCATACAGAATCGCGGTGGCCGGAATCGCCAGCACCTGCTGCGGATTGGGCAGAATCACGTCCACTTCCACGAACATGCCCGGCAGCAGGCGCTCGTCCGGATTTTTTAGCAGGGCCTGAACCCTTACGTTGCGGCTGGTCTTTTCCACTTCCGGATTGATGGCGGTGATGGTGCCCTCCACCTGCAGGCCGGGAAAATCGGCGGAGTGCACGCGCACGGTCAAACCGGTTTTCAAACGTGACAGATCCCGTTGCGGCAACAGAAAGTTCACCAGGATCGGATCCAGTTTCTGCAGCGTGACGATGGGGTCGCCGTCTCGCAGATCCTGACCGATGCTGACCTGCCGTACGCCCAGCCGGCCGGAGAAAGGTGCGCGTATAGATTTTTTTGCCATCTGCGCTTTGACATTTTCCACCTGCGCTTCGGTTTGCTTCGCTTCCGCTGCGGCGGTGTCGAAATCCGATGCCGACACACCATTTTGCTTGATCATGCGCTGGTTCCGATGCAGGTTGCTGCGGGCCAGTTCCGCAGCGGCTTCGGCGGAGCGCAGGGTGGTCTGTTCGATGCTGATGTCCTGCTGCACCAGCAGATCACCTTCTTTCACCGTGGCGCCCGGTCTGAATGCCAGGCGGGTGATCTTACCCGGCATTTCGGCCTGCACGGTGATACCGTCTTCCGCTTCCACGGTTCCCACCGCGTTCATCAGCGATTCCCATTGTTGCTGCTGTACGGTGGCATACGTGACGGGCAGCACGGGTTGCTTGTAATTTTCACCCGCTTTCATCATGGAATCGAATTGCATGAATTTGACGCCGGCCAGCACGCCAATCACAACAGGAATGCTCAGCAAAGTAAGGATGGTGTGCTTTTTCATGCGGACTCCACAGTCGAAAATTTCTGGCGGTTCGCGCGCGAGGCGGCGAAGCGTGCGACATATTAGCCTGATTTTCCTGATGATGGCGATGGGGCTTTTTGCTCGGGCTCGAGCCGTTGCGTCTGATTCCGAAAGGCGTGTGAAAATTGAGGGGAAAGAGGCTAAAAATAAGGCTTTTATTGACTCAGTTGGTGGCAATAACGGCCGCCGTCAGGGCGCGGTAAAGAGATCGGAGCCGTTGCAATTCCAATGATGTCAGTAAGGCTGTCAGTAATTCTGCTGACAGGATTACTGACAATGCGGTTTGTGTGATTGGCTGTATCTGTTTGCGCGGTGGCGTGCGTTATTCCGCCCCAGCTCCATCTTTTGACTTCTTCTTTTTGCCAAACCAATTTTTGAACGGAAACACAAATTGCCCGGTAAACCCTACCGGCACATATTTCCCGACGGTCCCATATTTTGATGCCAGATGATCTGGCATATAGGTGGTGCGGAAAATCACGTCGTAGATCGGCAGGAAGCCGGCGTAATTTTTGTCGATGGCTGCGGTTTCCGAGGAGTGATGCCAGTGATGAAATTCCGGCGTCGCAATGACCCAGCGCAGCACGGGAAAGCGGAAGCGCACGTTGGAATGAATGAAGATCGCGTGGAAGGACACAAACACCAGATATGCATATACCGCCGACGGCGCAAAGCCGAAAATGAAAATCGGCAGATAGCCGGTGATGCGGGTGGCCAGTAATTCCACCACATGCAGGCGTGACGACGCCAGCCAGTCCATTTCCTCGGTGGAGTGATGCACGGCATGGAATTTCCATAGAGAGGGAATTTCGTGCAGCGACCGGTGAATCCAGTAGGTGGTGATGTCCACCACGAACAGAATCTCAATGAACTGTAGCCATACCGGTTGCGATGCCACTGCTTTTTGCAGATCGGAATCCAGATACTCCGTCAGGAACACCTGCACGGGGATAATGGTAAAGAAGCTGATCAACTGCACACCTACGTGGCTGAACAGGAAGTACTTCATGTCGGTGATCCAGCCTTTGCGCAGCGTGCGCTGAGCGGGATTTTTCGGAAAGATCCGTTCCAGCGGGATAAACACCAGGGCCAGTACCAACAAAGTCAGCACGAAGTAATCGAGGCCCGCATACAGACTGCGGCCTTGCACGTCCGGCATATCCAGCACGCCAGACCCCAGCAGCGCAGCCACGCAGGCCAACAGCATGCCGGTCAGGCCATAGCCCGGGTGCTCATGCCTCAGGCTGCTGTAAAAGCCCAGGGCAAAGCCGATCAGG
>DATLII010000041.1:0-4218 GCA_035539495.1 Dongiaceae bacterium | reverse complement strand
GTGCAGGACGTGATCGATCGCATTCGCCGCAAGCGCAAGGAATTCAAGCACGAGGCTGAGAAAAAACTGCGTGCGTTGGCGCCGGAATTAGCACAGCCGGGGCGCTCGGTGCTGTATCTGGTGCTGGACACGATCGAAGATCGCATGCGCCGTGCCGCCGATTTGATGCTGCCGGCGTTGCGCAAGGCGCTGCAGGGTTTTACCAAGCGTGCTGACATCATTATTCGCCAGCTGTCTTACCTCAATGCCCAACGCGACAACGATGTGGTAGCGCTGTGCCGGCGTTTGGCGCAATTACCTGAAGCTGAACAGAACGCGCGCCTGGAGCAGTCGGGCCAGGAGCTGGCGCCGTTGCAGGTGCAGTTGATCGATCCCGAACAGGTGAAACTCACCCAACGCCGTGAACAAATGCCGCTGGATACCCGCGTGGAAGAAGAACAGGCGCTGACGGAGCAGAACCGGCGTGATCTGCTGGTGCAGAACCTGCTGGATCAGGCGTTCGTAATGCATAACGAAGGTCTGCGGGATTATGTGGTGCAAGCCATGGCGGGAGGTCGCCGCATCAGCACCGCCGATTTGCCGGTACGTAATGCCCGTGAATTGCTGGCGATGGCTCATGCTATTGAAACCGCATCACACCAGCATTTCGACAGTGACTACCGCTTTCAGGTGGACTACGCCGGCGGTCAGGGCAGCAACGCCTATTTCGACAACCACGACATTTTCTATATCGAGCTGGTACACACGCAAAACGATGTGCCAGCCAAGTCATCCAACTGATACCGACACATGACTCTATCTGATCTGCTGCAGCAAAAACTGTCCGCCAAACAATTCAGCCCGGATGAATTCAGCGAACTGCTGATCCGTCTGCTGGATTACGGAGTGATCTGTCGTGACGAAAGTCAGATCGAGGAGCAGTTGTACGACCGCTACCTGCAATTGCATGAGCTGGTAGAGGATTACCTGGCGCCGTTGCGAGTACGCATCCAGCATGATCGTCGTTTCTGCTTCGTGCGGGTGTTTCCGCCCGGTGCGCAGGTCCCCGGTTTGCCGGACGACGATGCGCAGGCATTCAACGGCGGCCTGCGTGCGCAGTTGAGCCAGCAAGAAGTGGCGGCGGTGCTGGTGCTGCGAGCGGAATACGATAAAGCGTTGCGGGAAGGGCAGATCGACGAGCAGGGCTCGGTGATGCTGTCGCTGGAGGCATTGGGCATTGCGCTGAAAAATCTGCTCAATCGCACCTTGCCGGAAAAGAAAACCGAGCGGGCGCAATTGTTCCGCCGGCTGCGTCAATTACGGCTGATTCAATACAGTCAGGGCGGTGATCTGATGCAGGTGGATGCCTGGCTGAAGATCCGGCCGTCCATTACCAGCTTCGTCAATGAAACCATCCTGCATAATCTCGGCGCCGGTTTGAATCCGGTGACGGACAATAATGATGATGAAACGGATGTTGACGCACCGGCATCGGCCCTGTTTGCCGAGCGCGAGGAATAAAACATGTTTCTGAAGAAAATGCTGTACGTGAACTGGGGCAACATTCCGCAACTGGAAGTGGATTTCGGTCCGGTGAATCTGTTTTCTGGCGGCAATGGTTCCGGCAAAACCACCGCAGCGGATGGCATTCAAACCCTGATGACCGCTGCTTACGAAAATCTGTTCAACTTCAACCCGGGTCAGGATGAAACCACTCAACGTGGCCGTGGTGGCAAGCAGGTGCGGACGTTGGCGTCCTATGTTTTGGGTTGTGATGACGGTAGTTATGCACGGCTTTCTACTACCGACGGTTATTTGGGAGCAGTGTTTGCTGCCGGCAGTGGTGAAAAAGCGGAGCCTTTTACCATTCTGATGGGTATGCGGGCTCACCTGGACAGTGCCGGTAATCAGCGTCAGGCCCGTCTCGACGAGGTTCTGTTTTTTATTCTGCCCGGTCTCGAATTGGCATTGGACAAGCTGGTGCGCAGCTACGACGACGGCAAGCACGTGGTGCCGGTCGATGATATTGGTGATCTGCTGCAACGGGAGTTCGGCAAGAAATCGTTGGAAGTCTACGACAAAAAGGGCGCCTACCTGCGGCGTCTGTACGGTTTGCTGCGCGGAAAACGCGATGCCGTTTCTGATCGTGAGGCCAAACATGCCGCCCGTACCTTCGCCAATTTCATGGCCTACAAACCCGTCAAAAGCATCAACGATTTCGTGGCGGAAGAGATCCTGGAGAAAAAGGATCTAGGCGAGGCGATCCGCACTGTTTCCGATCTGATGAAAACCATTCACGGAATGGAAGAAGACGCGCGCCATATCCGTGAGTCCTTGGGCATCCTGCAGCAGGCATCGCAGACCAGTACGCATTATGTGGAGTATTGGGTGCGCCGTGCTTTGCTGCGCTATCAGGAAGCCAGCCGTCTGTTTCAGCTCAAGCAAAAGAATTACATCGATACCAAACAGTTGCAGAAAAAACTGCAAGACGACATTCAGGAACGCGACACCCGGCTGGCGGTGAACCGTGAACGTCGCGCAGAGACGCATCAGCAGATCGTGGAACTGGAAGCGCAGCGTCGCGGTATTTCGGTGCTGAATGAAAAAGATCAACTACAGGCCAGTATCGACAAGCTGCAGAATGCGTTGAGCGCCAAAGCCGTGCCGTTGTTGCAGCAGGATCAGCAGCTACAACGCAATGTCGATAGCAGCAAACAGATCGCCGCCAGTCTGCAACAGCAGTCCTGGGGTACTGACATTGCCGCATTCGATCAGAAGCCACTGCGGGACAGTCTGAAAGCCATCTTGAAGCTGGAGCAAAGCCACGGTATTGATCTGCAGCGCTTGTTCAACCGTGATTGGGTGGATATTGCGCCCCTGGAAGAATACCTGGACCGCGCCATTGAACTGGATAGCGTGCACAATCAGTGGAGCGATCGTTTGCATCTGCCGATGTCGGAGCAGGTGGGCAGTGTGCGTGATCAACTGGCGGCGCTGAAAAACGAATGGGAACGGGAGCTGCAATCCCAGCAACGCCAACTGCAGCTGAAAGAAAAGGAAATCGCTCAGCTGGAGGCGCGCAAGGTTGCGTATCCGGGCGGCGTGGAAGTGGCGTTGAAAGCGATTCGCGCCCAATGTCCGGATGCCGATCCTCGCGTGTTGTGTGATTACATCGAGGTGCTGGACCCTCAGTGGCAGATGGCAATCGAAGGTTACATGGGCGGTGCCCGGTTCTCCATCATCGTGCAGCCAGAGTGCGAAGCGGAGGCCATCCGTATCGTGCGCAATCTGCCGGGGCAGCGTAATAGTGCCCGTGTGATTCAGGGCAGCAAGGCCCAGCGGGACGCCGAGCGATTCCAGCCGGTGGCGGATTCCATCGTTCATATCCTGAAATTCCAGCATAAAACGGCTGAGTACTACGTGCGCGCCAGCTATGGCAATGTGGTGCGAGTGCCGGATGCAGAAACTCTGCGTTCGACAGCGCGTGGTATCACTAGCAATGGCCTGGCATCCGGCAACTACAGCATGTGGCGTTGCGATATTCCCGATGCCGAACTCGTATTCGGCCAAAGCGCCCGCGAACGCGCCCTGGTGGCCAAGCGTCAGGAACTGGAAACCTTGTTGGCTCAGATGCAGGGTCAGCAGGAGCAGGTGGAAGCAGTCCAGCAGTTGTTCAAGGCTGTGAGTGGCGTGCAATCCATCGCGTTCGGCCGCACGTTGCAGGAAATGCTCGATACCCATCGCCAGCTGAAACGTGCCGAACAAACGTTGGCGCAATTGGATACCACCGATTTCGAACGCCTGGAAGCGGAGCTGGTGCAGGCCCGTCAGCGCTTCGTCGAACTGGAAGCCGATCTGAAGCAGCTAGAAAATGACAAGGGACAGAAGCAGGCGGAGCTGAAAAATGCCAGTGAAAAAGCCGAATCCCTGGATCGTGATAAGGAAAAACTGCAGCTGGACGTGGAACGGCAGGAAGCGTCAGTGCGCCAGATCCAGCCGTGGCAACCGGAGCGGGATCTGGACCAGTTGTTGCAGGACGCCGACGCCCAACTCAGCGTGGACGATCACAATTTCTTTCGCGAAGAGCTGGCGAACATCGACAAAACGCTGCTGCACGATGCCAACCATTTATTCACCATCCTGATGCAGCACAACCAGCGTTGTAATCCGTTCGATGCCATCGTGTACGATCCGGATATCGCCCAATTGCATGAGCCCACTTTCTTCAAGCGCATCAGC
>DATLII010000040.1:0-6315 GCA_035539495.1 Dongiaceae bacterium | reverse complement strand
GATCTGCACACAGCAATCGGCGAACACCGAGAGGTCGTGTTGCCGGATGGCAGCCAATTGCATCTGAATACCGCCACCCGGGTGGATGTGAATTTCAATGCGGAACAGCGGCTGATCCGCCTGCTGAGCGGCGAAATTCTGGTGACTACCGCGCCGGATCCTGCGGGCCGATCTTTCGAGAATGGTTCTTTCAAAAGTGATTCTTTCGAGAGCCGCCCTTTCATCGTTCAAACCGATGCGGGCCGTATTCGCGCCTTGGGAACCCGCTTCTCGGTACAGACACTGGATCGGAATCAAATCCGCGTCAGCGTGTACGAACATGCCGTCGCGATTCAACCGCAACAATCGCAGACCGAAACCCGTCTGGAACAAGGCCAAAGCGGCGAATTCGATACGTCCCGCCTTCAATCAATTTCGACACAATTACAAGAAGCGCCGGCCTGGACTCGCGGCCAGATCATCAGCGATGACCAACGACTGGAAGATTTTCTGACGGAGCTGAATCGCTACCGGCCCGGCCTGCTGCGTTGCGATCCGGCTGTGGCTGATCTGCGCATTTCCGGCGTGTTCCAGCTGAAGGACACGGATCAGGTACTGGCGGCGGTCACCAACACCTTGCCTGTGCGCGTTCAACAACGGACCCGTTACTGGATCACGCTTATTCCAGCGCAGGTTTCCAAAAGCTAAAAGAATCGATCTGCGGCTGTCCCCTTTATGCAACTCGTCCGGCACACCCCGGAAACCACATTGCATTTACGTTAGGAGTTTTGGGGATGTCACGATTCGCCGCCGGCCTGCAGCTGCACGCCGATCCATCATGCGCGACCCGCACCTTTGCGCTGAATCCGCTTACGTTGGCCCTGCGTGCTGCCACTTTGGGCCTGGGCATTGCGTTGGCCACAGTAGCAGCCAATTCAGCACGGGCGCAGGAAGCCGCAGCTCAGGAAGCGACAAAAAACACCGCGCAAACCTATGCCATTCCTGCTGGACCACTGGCGCAATCGCTGAACCGGTTTGCCAGCGACGCCGGCATCAATCTGTCGTTTGATCCCGCGCTGGTGCGCGGCAAACTGGCTCCGGCATTGCAAGGCCGTTACTCTGTCGAGCAGGGTTTGCAGCTATTGCTGAGCGGCAGCGGTTTGCGACCGGCTCGCGGTAATGCGGGATATTCGTTGGAAGCCGTACCCATTCAAAATGGCGTGACCGTGTTGGAGCCGGTGAACGTGCTGGCGCAAGCGCAGGAAGGAACGGCGGAAAATGCGTATCGCGCTGAAACCGTCAGCGTCGGCGTGCTCGGCAAACAATCCCTGCAAAACACGCCGTACAGCATCGAAGTGTTTTCCCGCGAGTTACTGGACAACCGTCAGGCTCGCTCCATCGCCGATGTCACCAAAACGGATGCCGCGGTTAGCCTGGCATCCAACGATCTGCTCAGTGAAAATAACGCCATCGCCATTCGCGGCTTGAATCCGGATTTCGACACCGGGCAAAAACTGGATGGATTGAACTTGCGCAGTCGCGCCACTGATTTGCCATTGGAACACATCGAAACCGTTGAGATTCTGAAAGGCGCCAGCGGTTTTTTGTACGGTTTCGGGGCACCGGGCGGCATCATCAACTACACGCAGAAGCGTCCCACGGATATTCCCAAACGCACGCTCAGCACGCAGGTTACGGATAGTGGCCTGTTGTTGCTGCATGGCGATATCGGCGGCCGCCTGGGCGAAGACGACCGCTTCGGTTATCGCGTCAACGCGGTGACGGAATCCGGCGATTCCTATATCAACGATGGCGAATCGAAACGGGGCTCGGCATCGGCGGCACTGGACTGGCGCATCACACCGGATCTGATTTGGCAGGTGGACATGCTGGAAGCCAGCCATAAACGCTACGGTGGCTATTGGGCGGTGATCGCCAACCCGGATGGTTCGGTGAATTGGGACGCGGGCAAGCCGCTCGATCCCATTGATGGCGATAAACGCCTGGCACCGGAATGGACCCGCTATGGTTCCGAACATGAAACCTGGGGCACCGATCTGCGCTGGCAAATGTCGGAGCACTGGAGCACGCGTCTGGCACATCGCCAATCCGACAGCTACCGGTTATTCAATTCTCCCGCGTTGTTCTCCGACGCCGACGGCAACTACACCGCATTGCTTTACAACTACAACAACCATTTCGAAAGCGAGCAAACAGATCTGATGGTGACCGGCGACATTCAAACCGGCGCAATCCGTCACGATCTGGTGTTGGGTGTTTCCAGCACGGAAACCATTTCGTCCAATGCCGGCCCACTGGGCAAAAACGCGGTGCTGGGGAGCGGCAATCTGTCCGATCCCGTGGATTTCGATGAACCGTTTGCACAACTGCCAAAAAGCGCCGCGGATGAGCAGGAATATTCGCGGGTGAAGCGCGACGAATTGTATGTGTCGGATACCCTGCACGCCGGCCAGCGCTGGGATCTGATTCTGGGCGCGCGTCACGGCACAGTGAAGGATGAATACGCCGACTATGACGAAAGCAAAATCACGCCGACGCTGGCACTGATTCATCGCCCGGTGGATTGGGTGTCGGTGTACGCCAGCTATGTGGAAGCGTTGGAGCAAGGTGAAATCGCGGGGGAAACGTACACCAATGCGGGCAAGATATTTGATCCCTTGACCAGCGAACAGTACGAAGTAGGCGTCAAGGTTGAGCAAGCCGATTGGTCGGTGAACGCGGCACTGTTCCAATTGCAGCGCGGTCTGTTCTACACCAACGCGGACGGCGCACTCACCCAGGACGGTGAAGCGCTGTATGAAGGCCTGGAGCTGGCCGGCAAAGCCCGCTTCGGCCGTCAGTGGCTGGCCACCGCCAGCGCCATGTGGCTGGAAGCCAAAAACGAAAACACCGGGGACGATACATTGGATGGCGAGTACATTCAGGGCATCGCCCGCGAGCAGTTCCGTTTATATGGCGAGTACAGCCTGCTCTCGGCACCGCTCACTTTCAGCGCCGGCATGCAATACGAAGGCAAACGGCCGGTAGACCCGTACGGCGAATGGTATGTGGGATCCGTGGTGCTGTTCGATGCTGGCGCCCGCTACGAAACCCAGTTGGCCGATAAACCGCTGACTCTTCGCCTGAACATCGACAACCTGACCAATGAAGCGTACTGGCTGATCTGGAGTAACAGCAACAGTCTGACCCAGGGTGTTCCGCTGACGGCGAAACTGGGCCTGGAACTGGATTTCTGAGCTAACCAACCTTTCTCGCAATCCGAAAAACAAAAGGCAGGTGGCGCAGGCCCCTGCCTTTTCTGTCTGAACGCCATCAGATCAAACTGTTTGTTTTCAGAACCACTCAGGGCGTCAGCAACGGCCGCAGGTAAAGATCGGCGAACTTGCGCAGGCTGGCGTCATCACTGGCGTCGATCACCCCGTGCGGAGTCAGGATCAGAGACTGCATCATCCGCATGATGACTTCAGACGTCATATCGGGTGGCAGCTGCTTGATGTGGCCCGCCTGCTGGGCCCGTATGATCTGGCCCGACAGATAGATCCGCGAAAACTGCATGATCACCTCGAAACCGGAGGTAAGGTACGGCAGCACATGCTCCGGTTCCTTGTTCAGCAGGTGAGACAGCAGCGCGTTGTGGTGCATCAGACCGCAGGCCTTCACGAACGCTTCCAGCAGACCGTCCAATGCTGACGTGAAATTGCGGATGGCGTGCTCGATCATGACCAGATCGCGCTGCACATCGCGCAAGATCAGCGCCTGGAATAATTGATCCTTTTCACTGAAGCGGCGATACAGCGTGGCGCGGCCCATCCCGGCGCGGCGGGCCACGTCTTCCATGGTGGTCCCTTTCAATCCCTGCTCCAGATACAGATCCCGCGCAGCATCCATGATGCGTTGGCGGGCGGCATCTTCTTCGTCAGCGGGCAGCGCGGCTTCGATTTCAATATTCACAGACACGATTTCCAACATGATCTTATGTATGGGACAAACTGTAGCAAAATCTCACCGGTTATGGCCACGCTCATCTGGACTAACGGTGCCAGAACAGAGGCCATGTGCATTTTATGCCACGCAGCTAACACCTTGTTCAATCAGTCGAATATCACGGTCTTGTTGCCGTGGACAAGAACGCGGTCCTCCAGGTGATAGCGCAAGCCCCGCGCCAGCACGATTTTCTCGACGTCACGCCCTAGTCGCACCAGGTCTTCCTTGTTGTGACGGTGATTCACCCGCTCCACGTCCTGCTCGATGATCGGGCCCTGATCCAGACTCTGCGTCACGTAATGGCAGGTGGCGCCGATCAGCTTCACGCCCCGGTCGTAGGCCTGGTAATACGGATTGGCACCGACGAACGACGGCAAAAAGCTGTGGTGGATGTTGATCATGTTGCCGGCATAACGCTCGCACAGGTGCTGTGGCATGATCTGCATATAGCGGGCAAGCACCACGGTTTCCGCCTGATACTGATCCAGCAGGTTTTCCACGTGGGTGAAGTGCTCCGCCTTGCGGCCGGTTTCCACCGGAATGTGATGAAACGGAATGCCATGCCACTCCACCATGCCGCGGAGGTTGTCATGGTTCGCGATCACCGCGGCGATATCGCAATACAGCTCGCCACTGTGCCAACGGTAGAGAATGTCCGCCAGACAATGGGAGGCATGGCTGGCCAGGATCACCACTTTCTTGCGCACGGTGGAGTCGGTCACGAACCAGTCCATCTGGAATTCTTCGGCGATCTTGGCGAAGGCGGACTGGAATTCCCGCAAACCGATGGACAGCGAGTTGGCCAGAATTTCGTTGCGCATGAAGAAAAAGCCGCTGTCGCGCTCGGAGTGATAGCTGGCTTCGCTGAGCCAGCCCTTATATTCGCTGACGAAATTGCTGACGCGGGCGACGATGCCCACTTTGTCAGGGCAGGCGATGACGAGACGGTAGGTATGCTCCATGGCGGAATCCGGTTAGGCAGTCACGACGAAACCGCCGAGTATAAACCGGATCGATGGCAGGTGCAGGGCGAAGATGGCCCGCCAGGCCGGCCCAGGTCACAAAACCCTACCGAAGGCCGGCGGCGTGTCAGGCCCGCTGGTTCTTACGTCACCAGCAGGCCGAGCAGCACCAGATTGATCAGCAGCAGCGCCAGGCTCAGCCCTTTCCAGAACCGCACCGGATCTTTCTCCAGCAGAGGGCGCTGGTCGGCCTTGAGGTAGCTAGGATTGGGGTTCTTCAGATCGTGCACGAACTCCGACAGGGATTCGTAGCGCAGCTCGGCATTGATCTGCATGGCCTTGCGCAGGGCGCCGTCCATCCACAACGGCACCAACGGGTTGCGGCGATAGGCCGGCACATATTTCAGCGCCAGAAAATCCTGCGGCTTCACGGCCTTCTGGTAGGCCTCGCCAAACGGCGGGTGACCGGTGAGCAGTTCATACAGCACCACCGCCAGGGAGAACTGATCGCTGGCGGCCGTACGCGGACGCTGCAGACGGTACTCCGGCGCGGAATAATCCAGCGTGCCCAGTGCCTGCTCGCGGGCGAAGGTGGTGGCGATCTCGTCCACCCCCGCCACATAGACGGACCCGAAATCGATCAGGATTGGGTCCTCGCCGCGCAACACCACATTGTCCGGTTTCAGATCCTGGTGCAGGGTTTCGCGCCGGTGAAACGCCCGCAGCCCCTGCGCCAGCTTGTCGGCTATGGCCACCACCAGCGTGACGTCGGGCGCGCGATGCTGCTCGCTCCACTTGGCCAGCGTGGGACCTTCCACATATTCAGTCAGGTAGTACAGGAAGGAGCGCGACGCCGGAGGTTCCACCACTTTGACGACATAAGGACTGTCGATGCGGCGGCCCACCCACTCCTCCATCAAAAAGCGTTCGATATAGGCGGGATCGTCGATGAAATTGCGCGACGGCGTTTTCATTACCGCGCGCTGTCCGCTGGTTTCGTGTTGCACCACATACAGCTGGCTGCGGGTGCTGGCATGCAATTGCTGCTGCACGCGCCAACCGTCCAGCTTCATGCCTACGCTCAGATCGGGCGGAAACGGCAACTGATGCAGCGTGCGGAATACATCTTCATTGGTTTCCTGCCCCACGCTCTGCACACGCACCAGCTGACACGACAGATTGTCGTCGCTGCCGTTATCCAGTGCCCGCTGCACCAGCGCTTGCGCCAGCGCATCCAGATCTTTTTCACCGTCGAGCAAACGCTGCTGCAATTCACGCGCATCGATGTGTCCGTGCACGCCATCGGTGGTGAGCAGAAACAGATCGCCGGGCAACAGATCCAGAATCTTCAGATCCACATCCAGATTCA
>DATLII010000039.1:0-3285 GCA_035539495.1 Dongiaceae bacterium | reverse complement strand
GAGCATGCTGTTGGCGACGTACTGTTGTTGGCTGAGACCGAGCGCCAGCAATTGCAAACCTGGAGCGTCAACAGCACAACCTATTCCAATGTAGAACCCGTACATCAGCTGATCGAGCAACAGGCTCAGCAAAATCCAAATGCGACAGCGCTGATTTTCAGCGATAGCCAACTCAGTTTCAGCGAACTGAATACGCGCGCAAATCGCCTGGCGCACTATCTGATTGATTTGGGCATCAGACCCGAAATGAAAGTGGGCGTGGCAGTTGAACGCTCTCTGGAAATGATTGTGGGTTTGCTCGCTATTCTGAAAGCGGGTGCCGCCTACGTGCCGCTGGATCCGGAATACCCGCAGGATCGTCTGGCCTACATGATCAGTGACAGTGGGTTGAACCTGCTGCTGACACAAAGCACGCTGCGCGATCGCGTTCCGGTTTCGACTTCAAACAATGTTATCCAACTTGATCGGCTGAATCTGGATGTCTGGCCTGCTAACAACCCATCGGTTGCCGTGCGGGGCGAAAATCTGGCGTATGTGATTTATACCTCCGGCTCCACCGGCAAACCCAAAGGCGCTGCGATTCGCCATAGCGCGTTGACCCGCTGCATGACCTGGATGCAGCAAACATACGCGCTGACAACTGCGGATCGCGTGCTGCACAAGGCACCGTTTGGTTTCGATGTATCGGTGTGGGAAATTTTTTGGCCGCTTACATCCGGCGTGCCCCTGGTGGTGGCGAATCCGGGCGATCAGCGTGATCCTGCCCGCATCATTGATCTGATCCGTCGACACCATATTACGACGCTGAATTTTGTGCCTGCGATGTTGCAGGCATTCCTCGCGCAGGATGGTATTGAATCGCAAACACGTCTGCGTTACGTGATCTGTGGTGGCGAAGCCATGCCGGCGGCGACGCAGAGTGAAGCCTTGCGTCGTCTGCAAGGGGTCAGCCTGCAAAATCTCTATGGCCCCACCGAAACCACCATTCACGTAACTCGCTGGACCTGCCGTGATGATGGACAGAGTCTGGTGCCGATCGGGCAGCCGATCTCAGACACGCAGGCTTATGTACTCGACGAATCGCTGGGGCAAGTGCCGCGCGGTGTCGCGGGTGAACTGTATATTGGCGGCGAATTGCTGGCGCGCGGCTATCTGGGCCGCGCAGGCCTGAGTGCGGAACGATTTGTCGCAGATCCATTCGGTGCCGATCCTTTCAGTGAAGGGGGCAGCCGACTCTATCGCACCGGCGACCTGGTGCGTTGGAATGCAGAAGGCCAACTGGAATATCTGGGCCGCATCGATCATCAGGTGAAGGTGCGTGGTTTCCGCATTGAATTGGGTGAGGTGGAAGCGCAATTGCTCGCGCAGCCGGGTGTGCGCGAAGCGGTGGTGGTGGCGCAGGAAGGTCCCGCTGGTGTGCGGCTGGTTGCTTATATCGCAGCGCAGAAGGCCGACGATATTGATACGGCGCAACTAAGAACCGCGCTGGCGGCAGTGTTGCCGGATTACATGGTGCCCCGCGCTATCGTGGTGCTGGATGCGTTGCCTCTGAACGCCAACGGCAAAGTCGATCGCAAAGCGTTGCCGGAACCGGCTTATGAAGGTGAGCGCGAATATGTTTCACCGCTGGGAGACGTGGAAATCGCGCTGGCCGCGATCTGGTCCGAGATTCTTGGCGTCGAACGTATCGGGCGGCATGACAATTTCTTCGAACTAGGTGGCGATTCTATTCTCAGCCTGAAAGTGGTGGCCCGCGCGCGCGCGCGCGGATTACAGCTGACACCGCGCCAACTGTTCGAGCATCAGAGCCTGGCGGCAGCGGCTAGCGTCAGTCACGAACCCACGGTGGAAGCCGAAGCGATTCCCGCGTTGGATGCGGCGCATCGACAGAGCGTGCTGCCTGCTTCCTACGCTCAGGCGCGCCAGTGGTTTTTGTGGCAGCTGGAACCGCAGAGCACGGCTTACCACATCAGCGGTGCGTTGAAACTGCAAGGCCCCTTGGATGTTGAAGCGTTGAAAGCGTGCTTCGACGCATTGGTGGCGCGCCATGAGTCCCTGCGCACGGTATTTCAGGCCGGTGATGATGGTCAGGCGGTGCAATTGATTCAAACGCAGGCGCAAGCCTGGGTTGAGGAAATCGATCTGAGCAACGCAAGTGCCGATCGAGATGCAGAAGTACAGGCGGCAGCAGCGCGTTTGCATCAAACGCCGTTTGATCTGACGACAGGCCCGCTGCTGCGGATTGGTTTGATCCGCGCGGCCGAAAATGAACATGTCTTGGTGGTGGTGATGCACCACATCGTGTCGGATGGCTGGTCCATGCAGGTGATTGTGGACGAGTTCGTGGCACAATACAGTGCTCGCATCCAGGGCCACGTGCCGCAGTTGTCGCAGCTGCCGATTCAATATGCCGATTATGCAGTGTGGCAACGCAACTGGTTGGAAGCAGGCGAGCAGGAAAAACAGTTGACGTATTGGAAAGCACAATTGGGAACTGAACACCCAATTCTGCAATTACCCGTAGATCACGCGAGAAGAATCGACGGACGTTATCAGGCTGCGCGTTACCAATTGGCGTTGCCGTCCACGCTGATTCACGGTTTACAAAAGCGTGCCCAAGCAGAAAACGCGACGCTGTTTATGGTGTTGTTGGCCGGCGTGCAAACCTTGTTGTATCGCTACAGCGGACAAAACGATATCCGTGTCGGCGCGCCGATTGCCAACCGCCACCGTGCGGAAACCGAAAGCGTGGTCGGATTCTTCGTGAATACCCAGGTGCTGCGCGCTGTGTTGGAAGGCCGCATGAGCCTTTTGCAAACACTGCGGCAAGCCAAGAGCGCCGCGTTGGGCGCGCAGCATCATCAGGATTTGCCGTTCGAACAACTGGTGGAAGCATTGCAGCCAGAACGTAATCTGGGTACGCATCCGTTGTTTCAGGTAATGGTTAACCATCAGCGCCTGGATCACAGCGTATTGCAGCAACTGCCAGGTTTGACGCTGGAAGATTACGCGCTGGGAGAGCAGGCCGCGCAGTTCGAACTGACGGTGGATACGGCGGAAGATGCCGCAGGCCAGGTGCTGGTGAGTTTCACCTATGCCCGCGAATTGTTCGACGCAAAAACCATTGAGCGAATGGCCGGACACTATGTTGCGCTGCTGCAGGCATTGGCGACGCAACCGGAGCAAGCGATCGGCGATGTGGTGCTACTCAATGAAACAGAGTCTGCTCAACAGCAAGCGTGGGGCGTTAACAACGAAGGTTTCCTGATTTCGCGGCCAGTACAC
>DATLII010000038.1:0-13760 GCA_035539495.1 Dongiaceae bacterium | reverse complement strand
TTTGTGCCGCAGCGGAAGCGTTGGCAAAACCCATTATTCGTGAGTACGGCGGTGTTCATACCGGCACGTTTCTCGGTAAAAAGTGGGAGGAGAACCGTTTCCGTTCGCCCTATCTGCGTCATGGGCTTTGGGAAAATGGCTACGCAGTGGATACGCTGGAAACTGCAGTCGACTGGAGCAAAGTGAGCAAAACGATGCACGACATCGAACAAGCGCTCACCCACGGCTTGAAAGACTGCCATGAAAAAGTGCATGTATTCACGCATCTGTCGCACTTGTATCCGCAGGGTTCCAGCATTTACACCACTTACGTTTTCCGCTGCGCGAACAACTATGCCGAGACTCACGAACGCTGGCGTAAATTAAAAGCCGCTGCGTCGGAACAGATCGTCAAACACGGCGGCACGATTAGTCATCAGCACGGCGTGGGGCTGGATCACGCGCCGTATCTGGCAGCGGAAAAAGGTGAACTGGGTATCGGCGCAATTCGCGCGTTGTGTCGGCAATTCGATCCGGCCGGCATTATGAATCCGGGCAAGCTGGTTCAGGATTGAAGCGTCGATGAGTACCCTTGGTGTTCGCAACGCAATCTGGCAATCCCTGCAACAGAGCAGCACACGTCACGACCTGATCATCATCGGTGGCGGCATCACTGGCGCTGGTATTTTGCGGGAAGCCACACGGCACGGTCTGAAAGTACTGCTTGTGGAACAGCGCGATTTCGCCTGGGGCACGTCAAGCCGCTCCTCAAAAATGGTGCATGGCGGATTGCGCTATATTGCTCAGGGCGACTTCCGCCTCACTCGTCATTCCGCACTGGAAAGGGAACGCTTGATCCGCGAAGCGCCGGGACTGGTGGAGCGCATGAGCTACCTGTTTCCCATCCGTCACGGCCAGATACCGGGTAAATTCATCTTCAATACCTTGTTAAAACTGTACGACGGTCTGGCCGGCATCAAGACGCACGGCTGGCATGACAAAGCTGCCGTGCTGGCGCGCGCGCCCGGACTTAACGCCAACGGATTGCAAGGCGCCAACTATTACACCGACGCCGTTACCGACGACGCCCGCCTGGTGCTGCGTGTGTTGCAACAAGCCTGTGCGGAAGGTGGCCAAGTGCTGAATTATGTTGCTGCCGATAGTTTACTGCGGGACAAACGTGGCCGCGTGGACGGCGTGCAGTTGCGCGATGTGCTCAGTGGCGTTACGTTAAATTTGCACGCGAACTGTGTGATCAATGCCACCGGTGCCTGGGTGGACCAGTTGCGGGAAACCGTTGCCGGTGAACGTACCATCCGGCCATTGCGCGGCAGCCATATCATCATTTCCGCCAGCAAAATTCCGGTACAGGACGCACTGACGCTGTTTCATCCCCAGGACAAACGCGCCGTTTTTATTTTCCCCTGGGAAGGTACAACGGTGATTGGCACCACCGACCTGGATCACAAGCTGCCGCTGAACACTGAACCGGGCATTACACGCACCGAGCTGGATTACTTACTCCAACTGGTGCAGCAGCAATTTCCGAATGCGAAGATCAGCGCCGACGATGTGATTTCCACATACGCTGGCGTGCGCCCCGTGATCAGCAAAAACCGCAGCAAAGATCCCTCCAAGGAAAAACGCGATCATCAGGTATGGGTGGATCAGGGTCTGGTCAGCGTCAGCGGCGGCAAGCTCACCACTTTTCGTCTGATCGCCCGCGATACCTTGCGCGCAGCGCGTCCTCTGCTGCCCGGCGTGTCGTTGCGTAATCCGAAGGAGCAGGTATTCGAATTGCCTACGGTCACACCCGCGCAACTATCTGTGAAAGATGCTCACTGGGCGCAACGTTTAATTGGCCGTTACGGCGATGCGGTTACTGCGGTGCTGGATGCTGCGCCGCCGGAGCTAGAAAAAATCGCCGGCACTGCTTTCTGCCTGGCGGAATTGCGCTGGTCCTGCCGCAACGAACAGATCGTGCATCTGGATGATTTACTGCTGCGGCGCACTCGCGTGGGCCTGTTGCTTCGCCAAGGTGCCGCCGAACTGCTGCCACCGGTTAAAGACATCTGCCAGCAGGAACTGGGCTGGAACGACGACCGCTGGCACAGCGAGGAACAGCGCTATCGCAGCCTGTGGCGACAACATTATTTCCTGCCGGGTGAATCTGCATGAGTGCAGCGTCGGATTCATCCTACCTGTTGGCTATCGACAACGGCACTCAAAGTGTACGCGCGCTGGTGTTCGATCGCGACGGCCAGCTCGTCGCCAAAAGCAAAGTGAATCTGGAGCCCTATTTCTCCGTCAATCCCGGCTGGGCCGAGCAGCATCCCGATTACTTCTGGCAGAACCTGTGCGCTGCCTGTCAGCAGTTGTGGCCAATGCTGGATTTTCCCCGCTCCGCCATCAAAGCCGTTGCGTTGACCACACAACGCTCCACCGTGGTGAATCTGGATCGCAACGGTAAGACGCTTCGCCCCGCCATCATCTGGCTGGACCAGCGTCAGACATTTGATTTGCCATCCATGGGCGGCGCTTGGGACAAACTGATCAAACTCAGCGGCAATGGCGAGACACTGAATTATTTTCGCTCCCAAGCGGAGTGCAACTGGATCGCGCAGCAACAACCGGAAATCTGGCGCCACACCCATAAATTTCTGTTGCTGTCGGGCTACCATATTTTCAAATTGACAGGCCATTACCGCGATTCCACCGCGGCACAAGTAGGATACATACCCTACGATTTCAAACGTTTTGCCTGGGCGGGAAAAAGTGACTGGAAATGGCAGGCGCTGTGCGTGCGCCGCAACCAGCTACCGGATCTGGTACCACCCGGAAAAACGCTCGGCACTATTTCGGCAGAGGCTGCGGCCGCCACCGGTATTCCCGAAGGCTTGCCACTGATTTCCGCCGGCGCCGACAAGGCATGCGAAGTGCTGGGCTCCGGCTGCCTGACGCCGGACATGGGCAGTCTCAGCTATGGCACTACGGCCACCTTCAACACCACCAATCCGAATTATCTGGAAACCATTCCCATGGTGCCGCCCTACCCGGCAGCAATTCCGGAAGCCTACAACACAGAAATCATCGTGCAGCGGGGCTATTGGATGGTGAACTGGTTCCGCCGCGAGTTCGGCCAGCGCGAAGAATTGCAGGCGAAAGAACGCGGCATCGAACCGGAGCAGTTGTTCGACGAATTATTGAAGGAAGTGCCGGCTGGCTCGATGGGATTGATGCTGCAACCCTACTGGTCGCCCGGCGTGAAACAGCCGCCGGAAGCGAAAGGCGCCATTATCGGCTTCGGCGATGTGCACACTCGCGCGCATATTTATCGCGCGATTATCGAAGGGCTGGGGTACGCATTGCGCGAAGGCAAAGAAAAAGTCGAGCAGCGCAGCAAAGTGAAAGTGACGACATTGCGTGTATCTGGTGGCGGTTCCCAAAGCGACCAGGCCATGCAGATAACGGCGGATATTTTCGGGCTGGCGGCGGAGCGGCCGCACACGTATGAGACCTCGGGTTTGGGTGCTGCAATCAATGCGGCAGTGGGTGCAGGCATTTATCCTGATCACGCCACCGCTGTTCGCCATATGACACACAAAGGCGACGTGTTCCGCCCGATCGAAACCAACCGGCGGCTGTACAACCAGCTGTACCGGGATGTGTACCAGAAAATGTATGACAACCTGGGTCCGCTCTATCGCGTGATTCGAAAAATCACGGGCTACCCACGCTGAAGACAAAAGCCGCACTGAACAAAACAATCACACAGAAGCACGCTCGTCATTCACTGCATCAATCTTCCTCGATTGCTGCGAAACGTTGTGCCAGAAAATCCACCAACGCGCGCACCGACGGCAACAAACCGCGCCGGCTGGGAAATACCGCATGCACAATCTCACGACGCGGCGACCAATCCGGCAACAGGTGCACCAACGAACCCGCCTCTATCTGATCTTTCACCATTAGCAACGGCAATTGCACCAAGCCCACTCCCGTAATCGCCGCATGACGCAACGCTGTCATATCGGTGGTCACATAACGCGGAACATGGTGCACTGTAGCCGACGCATCGCCAGGGCCAAACAACGTCCAACTGTGACTTTGCTGCGGCGATCCCAATCCCAAGCTGGGCCAGCCATTCAAATCTGCCGGCACTTGCGGCAATCCTTTCGCTTTCACCAGTGTCGGGCTCGCCACCAGACACTGCCCTCGATCTGCCAGCACGCGCATCACCAGATCGCTGTCCTGCAAAGGTGGCGGCCGCACACGAATCGCCACATCCACCGCCTCGCTCACCAGATCCACCCGTCGGTTGGTAGCTTCCAGGTACAGGGTCACGTCAGGACACTGGGCCATGAAATCCGCGAGCATTTGCCCTACGTGAGCATGCAGCAGCGTGATCGGGCAGGTTAGACGAATCACGCCGCGAGGCTGAGCACGGGACAGATCAATCACCTCCTGCGCAGCTTCCGCTTCCACCAGCATCGCCTTGCAATGATCGTAGTAATTGCGGCCGATATCCGTGACGGTGAAATGGCGAGTGGAACGCTGAATCAGCCGCACGCCCAAACGCTCCTCCAGTAGGGCAATGCGCCGGCTGAGCCTGGATTTGGGCATGCCCAGGGTTCTCCCGGCAGCGGCAAAACCACCCTGATCCACCACCTGGACGAAATAGTAGAGGTCGTTCAGATCCTGCATAGCACTCCTCTTTTGAATGGCTCCCCAGCTTAACCACTGTCCTATAAATAGAACACTGAATTCAAAAATAGCCTACTACCGGCTTCAGTGTCCCAAAATTATGCTTCTCCCATCGAAACGACAAGCTCTTTCGACCACAACTCTCAACAGGAGGACACCATGAAAAAGATCCTTGGCCACTACAGCCCGCCCCGCCAGCACTGGGTTGGTGACGGCTTCCCCGTCCGCTCCCTGTTCTCGTACGACAGCCACGGCCGCCAGGTCAGCCCGTTCCTGCTATTCGACTATGCGGGCCCGGCGGACTTTGCCCCCGCCATCCGCCCGCGCGGCGTCGGCCAGCACCCGCACCGCGGCTTTGAGACCGTCACCATCGTCTACAAAGGCGAAGTGGCGCACCGGGACTCTACAGGCCAGGGCGGCGTGATCGGCCCCGGCGATGTGCAGTGGATGACAGCAGGTTCAGGCATTTTGCACGAGGAATTCCACTCGCCAGAATTTACCGAGAACGGCGGCCCGCTGGAGATGGTGCAGTTGTGGGTGAACCTGCCGGCGAAAGACAAGATGACCAAGCCGGGCTACCAGGCGATCCTCGACGGCGATATTCCTGCCGTGGAACTGCTGGACAACGCCGGTACCGTGCGAGTGATTGCGGGTGAATTCGGTGGACACAAAGGCCCGGCTCACACCTTTACGCCCATCAATCTGTGGGATGTGCGCCTGAAACAGGGCCGTTACTGCACTCTGCCTGTACCGGAAGGTTGGACCGGCGCGCTGGCGGTACTGCACGGCACAGTGAAGGTGAACGACGAAACCCTGGCCAGCGACGCGCAGTTGGTGGTGCTGGATCGGGTGGGTCGGGACCTGTCGATCGAAGCCAGCACCGACGCGGTATTGTTATTGCTGAGCGGCGAGCCCATCGACGAACCGATCGTGGGCCACGGCCCCTTCGTCATGAACACCGAACAGGAAATCGTGCAGGCGATCCGCGATTTCAACGCCGGCCGTTTTGGTCAGATGCACTAAGCAACGCTGAGTAACAACTGGCGGCTGACAACAGCCGCCTTTTTGCCAGCCCTACATTCCGTTTTTTCAACTACAGCTTTTCAATCACCACATCAAGGAGCAACACCATGAGCAAGCCCTACGTTCGTCTCGACAAAAACAACGCCGCCGTTCTGCTGGTGGATCACCAGGCTGGCCTGCTATCCCTGGTGCGCGACATCGAGCCCGACAAATTCAAGAACAACGTATTGGCGCTGGCGGATCTGGCGAAATATTTCAACCTGCCGACGATACTCACTACCAGCTTTGAGACCGGCCCAAACGGCCCGCTGGTGCCGGAACTGAAAGAACTGTTTCCCGACGCGCCCTATATCGCACGGCCAGGCAACATCAACGCCTGGGACAATCCGGATTTTGTGAAAGCAGTGAAAGCCACCGGCAAAAAACAGTTGATCATTGCTGGCGTCGTGACAGAAGTGTGCGTGGCATTCCCTGCGCTATCCGCGCTGGAGGAAGGTTTTGATGTGTTCGTGGTGACCGATGCTTCCGGCACCTTCAATGAAATTACCCGTCAATCCGCCTGGGACCGCATGTCGCAAGCCGGCGCGCAGTTGATGACCTGGTTCGGCGCGGCCTGTGAGTTGCACCGCGACTGGCGCAACGATGTGGAAGGACTGGCCGCACTGTTCTCAAACCACATTCCCGACTACCGCAATCTGATCACCAGCTACAACGCGTTGACCAAGCAGAAATAGCATCGGCAGAAATAGCGTCGCTTGTATGTCGCCACTGACTCAGCCGGTGGCGACATACATACCTTTTACAGCGGATGCTCCAACGCATCCAGAATCGAACAGTGAACGGCGGGCTCCGACCCACCGCAGCATTGATCGGTGATTTGCTGCAACACCTTGTGAATACGCTGCAACTCTGCGATCTTCGATTCAATTTGCGTCAGCTTGGTCTGGGCTTTTTCTTTCACGCTGGAACAGGGCTGGTGCTCACGATCGATTCGCAACGACAGCAGATCGCGAATTTCCTGCAGACTGAATCCCAATGCTTTAGCCCGCAGAATGAATTGCATCTGCTGCACGGCCTGCTGATCGTAATGACGGTAACCGGAATCACTGCGGTGGGACGGCCGGATCAGGCCTTCCTTCTCGTAATAGCGCAGCGTATCGATACCCACCCCGCTGGCTTTGGCGATTTCACCGATTTTCATAGTCACCCCGCAGAACGTCAGATCCAGAATGAACGCAGTATAAACCCTGGAGTAAAGCCCAGAGTCAACGGATCAATCGTCCTGCACCTGGCAGCGCTCCGGCGTACACCGAATCAGTGCCTCACGCTCCGACGCCACCTTGGGCAGCAACGCCTGCATGCGCTCGCGAATGGCCTTTTGCCGCTCCGGGGTCAGGCCGCGGATATAAGCGGCATCGGCATCAAACCAGAACCCGCGATAACGCTGCATCTCAGCCACCGCCTGTTCGATCGCGCCGGTGCTGCCGTCGCTATCCAGCATCACGCGATACGCCGCCACCATCACACCCGTCCGGTTTTGCCCGGATCGGCAATGCACGTACACCGGTTTCGGCGCCTGCGACATTACCGCTAGAAACGTGGCTACCCGCTCGTCGGTGAGCCAGGGCGCCACCACCACCAACGGCTCCCAATCCCGCACCCGGTAATAGTGGATGTCGTGCGGCTCCCCCGCCGCGGGCAGCGTTTTCTGCAATGTGGGGCGGTCATCCGCCTGCTCTTCCAGATGCGCAGCGGTCAGCGTATCGCGATCGTCATGCAGCAATTCCAGGTTGATGATGGTGCCTACACTTTTACGCACCAGCCAGCCGGCACCGGGCTCGTCCGGCTTGGCCCCGCGCCAGAGCGTGCCGGGGGTTACTTCGCAGAAATTCAGAATCGGTGAGCCCAGATTGGACGGACAGGCATCCGGATCCGGCGTGGAAAAATCCGCGCACCCCGCAATCGGGGACAACACACAGACCAGGACGAACACGGGTAGCAGGCGGAAAACGGCGATTTTACGCATAGTTAGGCACTGGTAAGGAAACCAGGGGCCAGATATAACCCAATGCCCGACCAACCGCCAGTCACAACATTTGGTTATCCAACCAAAGTGCTGTATGCTTTGGTTAAATAACCAAACTTAGGGCTATCTTGGCCTCGTGCTTTCTTGCTGGAGAAAACAATAATGAAAGCGTCCCGCTGTTCCTTTCTGTTGTGTTGTGCCTTTCTCGCCGCTTGTGGCTCCGAAACGGAGACTGCCAAAACAGAAACCAAGGCTTCCATGACCGTGACCACGGCCCGTGTCCAGGTACAAACGTTGCCGCAGGTGGCGGAAGTTCAGGGCACCATCACGCCCTGGCAGGAAGCCATCATTAGCGCGCGTGTGGGTGGCCTGACATTGGTGGAACTGCAGGCTCAGGTGGGCGACCGCGTGAAGCGCGGACAGTTGTTGGCCCGCTTCGATGCGCGCACCGTGAATGCCGAACTGAACCAGGCCAAAGCCAATCTGGCCCACGCATCAGCCAACGCAGTGCAATCCAACGCCAACCGCGATCGCACCGTGCGCATGCAAAGCCGCGGCGGCGTCAGCGAGCAGGAACTGCAAACCGCGCAGACTCAAGCCGAAATGGCCGAAGCCCAACGCAAAATGGCGGAAGCCCAACTGACGGCGCAACAGATCCGTCTGCAGGACACCGATGTGCTGGCCGTGGATGACGGCGTGATTTCCGCCCGCACTGCTACTTTGGGGCAAGTGGCGCAACCCGGCACCGAGCTGTTTCGTCTGATTCGCCAGGAACGCCTGGAATGGCAGGCGGAACTCAACTCCCAGCAACTGGCGCGGGTTCGCGCGGGGCAATCCGTTACGATCAATCTTCCCAACGGCAGCCAAGTCAGAGGCACCATTCGCCAGTTAGCGCCGTCGTTGAACAGCAATTCCCGCCTGGGTGTTGCTTATGTGGATCTGCAGACCGGTAGCACCGCTCACGCCGGCATGTACGTCAGCGGCCAGATCGATCTGGAGCAAAAAGAATCCTTGGTAGTGCCCGCCGAAGCCGTGGTACTGCGTGACGGTCGCAGTTCTGTTTTCATCATGAGTGGCGACAACAAAGTCGTTCAGACGCCGGTAGAAACCGGTCGCCGCAACGGCAATATGATTGAGATCACGCAAGGATTGTCGGCCGGTGATGCGGTCGCAGTACGTGGCGCCGGTTTTCTGGCTGATGGCGACCATGTGAAGCAGGCGCCGGAGCTGGGCGTGCAAGCCTCCAATCTGCCTGACGCCGAGGCAGTACAATGAATCTGGCAACCTGGTCCATTCACAACCCGATTCCGAATATTCTGCTATTTTTTTTCCTGACGCTGGCGGGTCTCTGGGGATTCAACAAGCTCAATATCCAGAACTTCCCCGATATGGATTATCCGGCGGTTCTGGCCGTGATCGAACAACCCGGCGCTGCTCCCGCGCAGCTGGAAACGGAAGTGGCGCGCAAGATGGAAGACTCCATGGCATCGTTGCCGGGTCTGCGTCATCTGCGTACCAACATCACGGATGGTCGGGTTGCCGTTACCGCCGAGTTCGTGCTGACCAAATCACTGTCGGAAGCCCAGCTGGATGTTAAGGACGCTATCGACAAAATCCGCAGCCAGCTGCCTTCCAACGTGGAAGAGCCGCAGGTCACGAAAATCAACGAAGGCCCAGGCGGCCCCATTCTGACCTACGCAATCTGGAATCCGAATCTGGATGAGGAAGCGCTGTCCTGGTTTACCGACGACGTAGTGAACCATGCGGTGATGTCGGTGCAGGGCGTAAGCAGTTTTTATCGCATCGGCGGTGTCACGCGGGAAGTGCAGGTAACGGTGGATCCGGTGCAAATGAGCGCGCTGGGCGTGACTGCTTCCGATATTTCACGCGCATTGAAACAGGTACAACAGGATGCATCCGGTGGGCGCGGCGAACTGGGCGGCGCTGAACAGGGCGTGCGCACCATCGCCACCGTAAAACGGGCACAGGATTTAGCGGCGCTACCGATTGCGCTCACCGACGGCCGCTCACTGCGCCTCGATCAAGTTGCGCAAGTGCACGACACCATTGCCGAGCGCAAACAGGCGGTGCTCATCAATGGCACGCCAGCGGTCGGTTTCCAGATTTCCCGCGTCAAGGGTTACGACGAAAAGACCATCAACGAGCAAATGGATCGGGTGATGGCAGAGCTGGAAAAAGCCCACCCAGGCCTGGAAACCAAGCTGGTGCGGTCGGTCGTGAAAACCACCTTGCGACAGTACTCCGGCTCGATGCACATGCTGATCGAAGGCGCGATTCTGGCGGTGGTGGTGATCTGGTGGTTCCTGCGCGACTGGCGTGCCACCGTTCTGGGTGCAGCCGCCCTGCCCTTGTCCATCATTCCCGCATTTGCGGTGATGTATCTGGCGGATTTCTCGCTCAACACCATTACCTTACTAGGCCTTGCGGTAGTGGTGGGCATCTTGGTCGACGATGCGGTGGTGGAGGTGGAAAACATAGCGCGCCACCTCCATCAAGGAAAATCCGTGCGTGAGGCCACCATTTCCGCAGTTAACGAAATTGCGCTGGCCGTCGTCGCGACGACCTTCACGCTGGTAGCGGTGTTCCTGCCCACGGCGGTAATGACAGGTATCGCCGGCATGGTGTTCAAACAGTTTGGTTGGACAGTAGTAACCGCGGTGATCGCATCATTGCTGGTAGCACGTCTGGTCACGCCCATGATGGCGATCTGGATTCTGAAAGCCGGCCACAAAGACCCGCCACAAGGCCGGTTGATGCTGGCTTATCTGCGCGGCCTGAAATGGTGTCTGCAACATCGCAAGACCACCATACTCGGTGCCATTCTGTTTTTCGTAGGTTCACTGGCGTTGATTCCGTTGATGCCCACCTCGTTCATTCCGGCGGAAGACAACGGCTTCGTGGTGATCAACATGGAATTGCCGCCTGGCAGCAATCTGAATGCGAGCCTCGCCACCGCCGAGGAAATTGCCCGCGCGCTGGAGGGTGTTCCCGGTATCGAAACCGTGTACACCAGCATCGGCAACAAACCGGTGCTGCCCAACGTATTGAGTGGCCCCGGTGAGCCCCGCAAAGGTTCCATCAGCCTGATTCTGACGTCGGAAAATCGTCCGTCCCAGCAGGAAATCGAAACCATGATCCGCCCACGTCTGCAGAACATCGCCGGCGCTCGCCTTTCCCTCGGCGCGGGATTCACCGGTGAAAAAATGGAAATCCTGCTGGTCAGCCAGAATATTCCCGCGTTGAAAGACACCGCGCAAAAAGTCGAACGTGAACTGCGTTCCCTGCCCTTCTTCAGTGGCGTCCAATCCACCGCTGCGCTGGAACAGGCTGAAGTCACCATCCGCCCGAACGCTGCATTGGCGGCGGAACGTGGTGTCAGCACTCAGGCCATTGCCGACACAGTGCGGATTGCGCTGGCCGGCGATTTCGATATCTCGCTGTCCAAGCTGAACCTGGATAATCGCCAGGTGGATATCCGGGTTCAGGTACCGGTGGAACTGCGCCAGAATCTGGAAGCCATCAGTAATCTGAGGGTGCCGGGTCGCTATGGTCTGGTGCCATTGTCCAGCATCGCCGAACTGACGGTTGAAAGTGGGCCATCGCAGATCAGCCGCTTCAACCGGCAGCGCCAGATTGCTATCGCCATTGACTTGGGTGGCTATCCGCTGGGTGCTGCAGCCAAAGCGCGCGATTCGCTGCAAGCTGTCAAAACCATGCACCCCAGCGTGAAGTTGGTAGACGCTGGCGATGCGGAGTTCCTGGCAGAAATGGTGGGTAGCTTTGGTGCCGCGCTGATTTCCGGCGTGCTGCTGATTTACGCCGTGCTGGTGTTGCTTTTCAAAGACTGGTTCCAGCCCATCACCATTCTGTCGGCGTTGCCTCTGTCCATTGGCGGCGCCTTCATCGCCTTGCTGGTGGGCAACTTTGGTTTGAGCCTGCCTGCATTCATCGCACTGATCATGCTGATGGGCATCGTGACCAAAAACTCGATACTGCTGGTGGATTTCGCGGTGATTGCGCAACGTGATCTTGGGATGAGCATGAATGAGGCATTGATCGACGCTTGCAGCAAACGCGCGCGTCCGATTCTGATGACCACTGTGGCGATGATCGCAGGCTTGATGCCGCTCGCGATGGGAATTGGTGGGGATTCTGCGTTCCGCACACCGATGGCTGTGGCGGTGATTGGCGGACTGGTTACGTCCACCGCGCTGAGCCTGCTGGTGGTGCCGGTGGTGTACGTGTATATTTCCCGCCTTCAAAATTGGCTAAAAACATGGGGCCCGAAGCATGGCACGCAGCAGCTCCAGAACTGATAGCCCGACCGAAATGGACAGCCAGGATACGCGCTCGGTACGCGAGCGCATCGTGGAAGCAGCACTGGAACTGGCGCAAACCGTTGGTGTGCAGGGAATGAGTCAGGCCCGGGTAGCTGCTGTCGCCGGCGTGCGGCAAAGCCACCTTACCTACTACTTCCCTACCCGCGCCGATCTGATCAAGGCCACGGTGTCGGCGATTCGCGACCAGATGCTGGACGTCACCCGTAATTTCCTGCAAATGAGCGACGAGGAAATGGACCCCGTGCAAGGATTGCGGGAATTCTGTTTGCGGGAAGTGTGCGATCAGGGCAAAGCGCGGCTGATGTTGTCGCTGCTGGTAGTGGCAGAAGAGGAACCGTCACTACGGCAGTGGAACGATGAATTCCATCTGGAAAACCTGAGCCAATGGCAAGAGGTTTACCGGCAATTGGGCTTCGAAGTGCCCGCGGAAGAAGTCGAGCTGTTTCACGCTGCGTTCGTTGGTGCGTCGCTGCTGGCAGCGCAGAGTGGATCCGAAGCGGCGCAGGCACGAGCCGCCCGTGTCGCTGCCATGGCCATTGATCGGCTGTTTCAGAGTGGCGCGCCAGCAACGTCCGGCGCGGCACGCAATGGTCGGCGCGGCAAGAAGACAGAGCGATAAATTTAAAAACGACATGTCAAAAAATGCCCTCCATTCCGGAGGGCACACACTACCTCAATTTAAACCTCTCCGCGCATATTCCAACGCATCCTTCCATAAAGCTGAGCTTGTGCAATAACCTTCCTAAGTCCGCGTTTTTAAATCACCGTCTACTGGCAACAACAATCGTCAACGCCAGCGCTTCAGCATCACCCAGGACGTCCAATAGAAATTCCTCGAAATTGCCTTGAATGAACGGAACCGCACAATTCGGGTCGCAGTTTGTATGGAGTGTTCCATTTTTTATGCGCCCAAAATGTTATGGAAAAGCTGAAGGAATATCACCGTAAACGGGATTTCCGCAAAACTCTGGAGCCAGCCGGCGCAGCTAACGCTGTCAGCCAAGGTTGCCTCTACGTCATGCACAAGCATGCGGCCAGCCATGATCACTTCGATTTGCGTCTGGAACAGGACGGTGTGTTACGCAGTTGGGCATTGCCAAAAGGTCCCAGCCTGAAAGCCGGCGAAAAACGGTTGGCGGTGGAAGTGGAAGACCATCCCTTGGAATACGGTGGCTTCGAAGGCGTGATTCCCAAGCACCAATATGGTGGCGGCACCGTGATGTTGTGGGATGCGGGAAGCTGGCACCTCAATGGCAAAGATTCAGCGGATCATCTGGATTTTGTGCTGGAAGGCCGTCAGCTGCATGGCGCCTGGTCGCTGGTGAAAATGAAAAAGCGCAGCGGCAGCAAAGGTGCGGACAACCAATGGTTGCTGATCAAACGCAGTGATCATCCACCGCAAAAACTGAATCCCCAGGACATCAGTATCGCCAGCGGCCGCACCATGGAAGAAATCGCTGCAGATCGCTACAATCATTGGATGCTGCAAAAGCAGACTCAGAAAACCAAACGGCCTAATCCAAAGTCACTTTCCGGCGCCCGCAAAGCGGCCATGCCAGCGCCATTCGCGCCGCAACTGGCCACACTGGTTGCCGAAGTGCCGCAAGGTCAACAATGGCTGCACGAGTTGAAATACGATGGCTACCGCCTACTGGCCTACATAGATG
>DATLII010000037.1:0-8816 GCA_035539495.1 Dongiaceae bacterium | reverse complement strand
CAAATGTATCGAATAGAACACTAAAGATAGAATTTGAGCCCGTGAGGGGATTGCAATTCAGGAACGTACTTGTGGCGTGTCCTGAATTGCAATCTCCTCACGGGCGTCACGATATCAATTTAAAACGTCTATTATTCACGACCGAAATAACCGGCTGTATTGCTCTTCATGTTGCATACTCCCAAGCACCAATCCCGGCAAGCTGATACCCATTTCATCGTCTGGCACCCGCAAGCCCTGCTCAATCACTACTTCAATTTGCGGTGCGATTTGCTGGAACACCCTTTGTCCCGCTGTCTGCCCCAGTGGAAATAGTTTCAGCGCCGCCGCAATCTGATTTTCCAACCAGCTCCAGACAAAACCCGTAGCAGCCTGGCGCAGATCAATGCCATGGTGAGCGCAGGCCAGCGCAAAGGCGCAGGGATAGCTGATTTCTTTCTCCTTCCACCATAGCGCAGAAGCAAAGCCAAGATCCCGCATCAACTTCAGTAGCGCGCCACCCATCTGCACATCTTCCTGGCGCAGTTCGGCAGTTTCCCGCAGCGCCAACGCCACCTGATTCCACTTCACCAGCTCCACATCATTGTGCGCCGATGCGGCTCCATGCAATCGGGCCAGCAAGGGAATTTCCTGCCACAAAAAACTGTGCCGTAGAACACCGCTGACCCAGCCGGCAAAATCCGCCTCGTTCTTCAGCCAGCCCTGCTCGATGGCGCCCTCCAATCCCTGCGACCATGCAAAACCGCCGATGGGTAACGAAGGGCTGGCCAGCTGCAACAATTGCAGCCACCGCAGCATACCGGTATCAGTGGTGGTGATGGCCATGACTATGTCCGTGACTGTGATCGTGCTCATCATCGTCATGTGCGTGATGGTGATGGCCGTGCGAATGGCCCTGGCCTGCGTAAGCGCCGTCTTCGGGCTCGAATGGCTGATCTTCCACTTTGATGATCAAACCCAGCCCCATCACCATGTCATCCAACACATGATCGTGCTGGTAGCGCAGCCAGCCAGTGCCAATCTGCAGGGGTACGTGGCGATTACCCAAGTGATAAGCGGCGCGGGTCAGCAAATACGGATCGCCACTGCGAACCGTGGTGACTTTTTCCGGCGCGGCCTGCACTTCAATCACTCGACCGGATTCATCCAGCAGCAGAATTCCGCCCCGCAGAACTTGTCCACGCGGCAATATCAATCCGATTTCCTCGCCGCAGACAGTGCTCGTGCGCAGACGGGATTTCTTGCGTTCATCAAATGGCAAGCAGATCGTCAGCGTGGCTTTGGAACCCGGCGCGGCGAACTCAAACACTTTTTTCATCGTGGTCTTTCACTCAAACAAATCACTTTAATAAACAACTTAATGAAGCTGAGCCGTTGAAATGGAAGCAGCGCACCTGCTGAACGCCACCCGCTCAAAACAGAAAATAACGCTGCGCCAGCGGCAACACTGTCGCAGGTTCACATGTCAGCAGCACGCCATCGGCGCGCACTTCATAGGTTTGTGGGTCCACTGTCATCACCGGCTGGTAATCGTTCAGCAGCAGATCCTTTTTCTGCACTGTACGATTACCCTTCACCGCCACCAGCGGGCGCTGTAAACCCAAGCGTTTGCCGATATCCAGATCCAACGCCGCTTTCGACACAAACGTCAACGATGTATCCAACGCAGATTTGCCCAGCGCACCGAACATATAGCGATAGTGCACGGGTTGCGGCGTAGGAATCGATGCATTGGGATCGCCCATCGGTGCGGCCGCGATCGCGCCACCTTTCAGAATCAGCGAAGGCTTCACCGCAAAGAATGCTGGCTTCCACAGCACCAAATCCGCCCACTTACCTACTTCCACCGACCCGACTTCGTGAGAGATACCATGCGTCAGCGCCGGGTTGATGGTGTATTTCGCTATATAACGTTTGGCGCGGAAATTATCATTGCGGCTGGAATCCTGCGGCAGAGGACCGCGTTGCACTTTCATTTTATGCGCGGTCTGCCAAGTACGGATCACCACTTCACCCACACGTCCCATTGCCTGCGAATCGGACGAGATCATCGAGAACGCGCCCAGGTCATGCAGAATGTCTTCGGCAGCAATGGTCTCGCGGCGAATACGTGAATCCGCAAACGCGACATCTTCCGGAATACTCGGATCCAGGTGGTGACACACCATCAGCATATCCAGGTGTTCGTCCACCGTGTTGATGGTATAGGGACGCGTGGGATTGGTGGACGACGGCAGCACGTTACTTTCGCCGCAGACCTTGATGATATCCGGCGCATGGCCACCGCCGGCACCTTCGGTGTGATAAGTATGAATGGTGCGGCCTTTGAATGCCGCCACGGTGTCTTCCACGAAACCGGATTCATTCAGCGTGTCGGTGTGGATCGCCACCTGCACATCGTATTTATCCGCCACGCTCAGACAGTTGTCGATGGACGCGGGCGTGGTGCCCCAGTCTTCGTGCAACTTCAGGCCGATCGCACCAGCCTCGATCTGTTCATTCAACGCTTCCGGCAAACTGCCATTGCCCTTGCCCAGGAAACCCACATTCATCGGCAGACCTTCCACCGCTTTCAGCATCTGCGCCATGTGCCAGGCACCGGGCGTGCAGGTGGTAGCGTTGGTGCCGGTGGCGGGGCCAGTGCCACCGCCCAGCATGGTGGTAACGCCGGACATCAAGGCTTCTTCAATTTGTTGCGGGCAGATGAAATGGATATGCGTGTCGATGCCGCCCGCCGTCAGAATCTGGCCTTCGCCTGCGATCACTTCAGTACCGGGGCCAATCACAATGGTGACGCCATCCTGAATATCCGGATTACCGGCTTTGCCGATCCCCGCAATGCGGCCATCCTTGATGCCCACATCCGCTTTGACGATGCCCCAATAATCCAGAATCAAAGCATTGGTGATCACGGTGTCCACACATTCAGCGCGCGGACGCTGGCTTTGGCCCATGCCATCACGAATCACTTTGCCACCACCGAATTTCACTTCCTCTCCGTAGCGGGCAAAATCCTTTTCCACTTCGATCAGTAATTCTGTATCCCCCAATCGCACCCGGTCACCAACGGTGGGGCCGAACATGTCGCCATAAGCACGACGATCTATTTTTGCCATGACTCGTTTCCTTTATTAAGAGGCTTATAATCAGCCTTAAATAAGCCGTCTTAAAGTTTGCCCATCACCAGGCCGCGGAAGCCGTACACTTCGCGCTTGCCGCCATACGGCACCAATGACACTTCGCGACTTTGCCCCGGCTCGAACCGCACCGCGGTACCCGCTGCAATATCCAAACGGAAACCACGGGTTTTCTCGCGATCAAAATCCAGCGCGGCGTTGGTTTCATAAAAGTGATAGTGGCTCCCAACCTGAATGGGACGGTCACCGGTATTCGCCACCAGTACCGTGATTTTTGGCAGCCCGGCATTCAACTCCAATTCGCCGGGTTCAGTAATCAATTCACCAGGAATCATGTCGAGCCTCACACGATAGGGTTGTGAACGGTGACCAGTTTGGTCCCGTCCGGAAAAGTGGCTTCCACCTGCACTTCGGGAATCAGTTCCGCAATGCCATCCATCACATCGTCCTGAGTCAGCAGCGTGCGGCCGAAATGCATCAGCTCCGCCACGGTTTTGCCATCGCGGGCACCTTCCATGATTTCAAATGAAATCAGCGCCACGGCTTCGGGGTAATTCAGTTTCAAGCCGCGGGCCTTGCGCCGTTCCGCTAGTTGCGCGGCGGCGAACAGCAGCAGCTTGTCTTTTTCGCGCGGAGTCAGTTCCATGTGCAGTCTCTCGTCTACGGTCTTTAATCAATTCAGTATCAATGCAAATTCAGGTGAACCAGATGCGTGGTGCCACCGGTTCTACCTGCAGTAAATGTTTGCGCGCCAACCGCCAGCATGCCATGAAAGCAGTACGCAATGGTGCCGCCTGCCCGGCCAAACCCCGCACTATAATCAGATCCTGCATGCGGGTGACGGCCCACTGGCGCTCTTCAGCACACAAGGCTTTTAATTGTTGCAACAACGATTCATCCCCCCCACTGATCAACAACGTGCCCAGCGCAGCCTGCCCTTGCAAACCCCAAGGCGCCTGCAACAATGCACTGCCACCATCGAAACGATTGCGCTCCAGCAACAATGGCACACCATCTCGGTACAGCGACACTGATTGCAACAACGACCCGGACACAAACCATTGTTGTGACGCTGGCCGTCCCAAACAGGTGATCTCCCACGCGATGCAACGGGCACGGCCCTGCAAATCGATACGGGTGGAATTAACCCCTTCTGCACCATCAAACAGGATATTTTCCTGCGGCAGCCATTCGCAAAAACCGTCGTCGTCCACCGTCAAGTGCACCGCCTGACTTTGGCGCAAGCGTTGCTGGTTGGAGCGGTACACCCGACCGGCTGCCGGCGTGGTCATTAAAGCATGAGCCCCCGACGCCACTCGAGCATGGATCTGCAAACTATCTCCCGCCACAATGCCGCCGGGCGGATGCAGAACATATACATGACACTGCCCACCCGTTTCTGGGTAAAACGGCCGCTGCACCCGCAGTGGCCCCAGGTGTCGATTTCGCGTCAACAACGTGCGGTCACCGTGCCGTTCGAACTGCAACTCCAATTCTGCCGACCAACCCGCCTGCACGGTAGGAGTGGCTATCGCATTCATGCGGGGACTCTCGTAGAAAAAGGCGTCAAAGCAAGAAACATTCCGGTGCACGCTACCACATCGGTGGCAAGACGATCACGCCAGGCAAGCCGGCCTTCGCAGGCTCTATCACTCGATCGCGCGCACCAGATTATGGCGTGCATTTTCAACACGCCCCGCATTCGACCAGCCATCAGCGCCGCAGCCTCTGCCGGATATTGGTTGGTGCAAAATAACCACGCTGGGGGTTTTCCTGAGAAAAGGAGGTGTCCTGCCCAGCACTGCATTGCAAGAAGAAGGCACCCACCTTCAGATCATGGAAGGAATCCAGGGCCGAGAATATACCCGGCATGGCCTCATAGTACGCGGCAAAACGCATGGTGTTGCGCCACAACTTGCCGTTCTTGTCGTAAATATCCACCAGCGCAATGCTCCAGGTGTCTTCGTCCAGATAAAACGTTCGGCGCGGGTACAGGTGTTTGAAACCGGGTTTCAACGTGGCATCCACCACCCACACCCGGTGCTTCTCGAAGCGCATGGTATAGGGTTTCAAATGGCCGCGATCCAGTGCCGACGAATCGTCGCAACGGTTATACCGCATTTTCTGGTTGTTGTAGGGAATGAACAGCTCGCGTTTACCTAGCAGTTTCCATTCATAGCGGTCGAGGGCGCCGTTAAAAATATCGATCTCATCCACCACCCGTAAACCTTCCGAGTTGAAAATGGGGGAATCGTAACCCAGCACCGGCGAACGCCGCATGCGCCGCTCCCCTGCCAGATACACCCAGGCTTGCGACGGCCTCTGTTTGGGCTGCAGCGACGAGTGAATCAGCAGACCACCCCCCGCCAGTTTGGCCGGCCCCAGAATGCGGGAAAAATAATAGGCCGCCCGCCAGTCGTCCAGCTGCGGCGTTTGACGCGTAGGATCGTAAAACGAGGCCCAGGATTCGATCAGGGTTTCCAGCGGTGCCTGCGCCTGGGTGGAGAAAACCGTGGTTTCGTACAGATGCAGCTTGAGGTAAATGCCTTTCCAGCGCAGCTGGTGATTCCACATCACTTCGTGCGGCGAATGCGGAATCGGAAATGGCGTACCGGGCCAAGCCTGCAGAATTTCATCGCCTGATTCGCTGATGCGGGCGTCAGCCAGATTGCGGCGCGTATTATCGTAGGTCCATTGCGGTTGGCGGGCAGTACGGCGGGTTTTATAAACGGGAATGGCGAAACTGTCAGGGTAGCGGGCGAACATAGCTTGCAGTCCCACCGACAATTGATCGCGATACTGCGCCAGATTGCTTTGATCGATAATGAAGAGCGGCTCTTCCGTGGTGATCTGCTGCAACCATTGCAGGTGCGCGTCATCGCCAAGCTGATCTGCATTCCAGGCGGGAATCGACCCATCACGATTGCCTGCGCGTTCTGCGCCAATCGGCGTCAGATCCTTCTGCAAACGTGTTGCGTCACGCGCGGTGGTTTCTTTTGCTGCCGAGGTCTCTTTCGCGGTATTAGAAGGCTGCACCGCTCTATCATTCTGTGCAGCATCATTCTGAGCGGCAAGAACACCCTGCGCGGCCGTTGCCAGCAGGCCGGCCAGGATCAGTGGGATCAGCCAGTGCCCTTTCATTTCTTGTCCTTATGATTTTTGCAACGCCCGCAGCAATGCCTGGTACAACGCATCCTGATCAATTGGTTTTTTCAGAAATCCTTGCATGCCCGCGGCGTAGGCTTGTCGTTCGTTATCTGACAACACATGGGCGGTCAATGCAACAATGGGCGTCAGTGGCAGGCCCTGATCCGCTTCCCAGGCGCGAATTCGGCGACAGGCGGTCAAGCCGTCCATTTCCGGCATTTCCCAATCCATCAGCACCGCGTCGTACTGCAGCCGCTGCCGGCAAATGCGCTCCACCGCCAAGGCCCCGTTCTCCACCACATCGGTTTCGATGCCGGCTTTTTTCAGCATGCCTTGCACCACCATCTGGTTCACGCGGTTGTCCTCTGCCACCAGCACGCGGCGCCCCCGCATCTGACGGGCGTAATACTGTTGACGTTGATCCTGCGCCACGGTTTCAGCACCGGATATTGGCGCACCCTCCACCGCCTGCAACGCCAGCGTGAACCAGAACGTACTGCCCACACCCAACTTGCTGCTGACGCCGATCTCACCGCCCATCAACTGACACAAACGCTGGCAGATGGCCAGGCCCAAACCCGTGCCCCCATAACGGCGTGCAATGGATTTATCAGCTTGGGAAAATTGTTTGAACAGGGCCGTCTGCTGCGCGTCATCCATGCCGATGCCGGTGTCGCGCACCACGCCATACAGATACTGCCGGTCGCCTGTTGTTTTCACCGACAGCTGCACCGACACCGAACCCTGCTCGGTGAATTTCATCGCGTTGCTCACCAAATTGAGCAACACCTGACGCAAGCGGGATGGATCACAACACACCAGCGCCGGCACGTCGTTATCCACATTGCAATGAAACGCCAGATTCTTCTGCTTCATCTGCGGCGCAAACAGCGCCATGCAATCATTCAGCGTCTGTCGCACATCGAACGCCACGTTGTCGATCTGCAACTGGCCTGCTTCGATTTTCGAGAAATCCAGGACATCATTGAGCACAGCCAATAACGTCTGACCGGAACTGCGCAGCGCCGCCAGATAATCCCGCTGCTCGCCGTTCAACGGCGTATCCGACAGCAATTCCACCATCCCCAGCACACCGTTAATCGGCGTGCGAATCTCGTGGCTCATGGTGGCCAGGAACTGGCTTTTCGCGTGGTCCGCCGCTTCCGCCGCTTCTTTTTCCTGACGCGCTCGCAAACGATTGCCCGTGTCCCGCAGCTCCATCAGATACAGCACCACAAACACCAGCGCCAACAGGCCCAGCGCGACCAGATACGTATGACGCTGACGCTGCAACGACGCCTGCTCGGTTCGGTAAATCGCGCCAAGTTGATCCAGCAGCTGATCCCGCGTCAGCGCCAAACGCACCACATGCTCGCTGATGGCATCGAAGTAAGTACGCCAAGGCAGATCCAGATCCGCCGCCTGAATCACGTTGGTATCCAGGTAATCCGCCACCGTACCCAGCTGCAACCAATCGTCGCGATTGAACGGCGGCACTTCGCGTAACTGGCCGTGCTCTTTCAACAGACTCTCTACCCGTTCCTTCAGCACTTCGTCCTGGCTGATCAGGCGATCGTAAATCTGCTCCAGCGTGATAACACCGTCGGACGGCACATGGCCGGTACGCAAATACAAGCTGCCATAAGCGCGGGCCTGCCCCAACAGCGAGAACAGCTCGCCGGATTCATCCAACGCCATGTACAGCAGCGACAGCGACAATTGATTACCGTCGTTGAACAGACCACCCTGATCCGCGAGCCGGAACTGCAGTTGCTGCAGCGACTCCACCACCGGCTGGTGTTCGGCAAACGCCATGTCGGGCGTGTTGACCTCGGTGCCCACGGTGGGGCGCACCCGCTCCAGGCGATGCAGCAAACGGGGAATGGTGAGTTCGATCAGAGGATTGTGACGGCTGAGAGGCTGGTCCTGCTGCAATTGCTCGATGGAATGCAGCAAACCCTGGCGCTGGATGGCGTATTCACCCGCCAGTTCATCATTGCGGTCATACACGGAGATGATGCTGATATCGCGCAGACGCTCGGCATTGTCCAGCACCGCTTGTAGCGTACGGATGTCCTGCACCGTGCGCAGCTTGCGTTCCACCAAGGTCAACTGATCGCCGCGCGCCATCAACAGCTGAATCAGCATCGCCGCCAGCGGCACTACCAGCAGCAGCGAGATAATGCCCAGCCGCGTGGGCAGTACTATCCGCCCCCGCTGATGGTTGTCACTCGCCCCTTTTTGCGCCGACATCTGTGCCGACATGCCGCCTGCCTGTTATGTTGTTGAATCCGGCCAGCGTCCTGGCGCCCTTATCTTCACAGTATAGCTAAGCTGAACCCGGTGATTTAAAACGAAAAAGCCCCGCGGGGACACCGCAGGGCTTTTTCGTGAACGAGTCGGAGAATTCCGCGCTTATTTTGACTTGCTTACCATGAAGTCCACCACCGCTATGATCTCGTCGTCAGAGCAGGAGGCGCAGGTGCCTTTGGCCGGCATCGCATTCAAACCGCCGATCGCGTGCTTGTGAAG
>DATLII010000036.1:0-2624 GCA_035539495.1 Dongiaceae bacterium | reverse complement strand
CTGGTAATTGCCCAGGATCTCCTGATTGATGTCATACAACTTGCGGTTGTTTTCGAGGCAAAGCTGAAAGTTATCCTGCTGTACTTTGAGCTGTGAATCCAGGTTGTTGCCGCTCTTGCTTAGCTTTATGTATTCCTGTTTGAGCTGGACATACTTGCCTTGCAGCTCGGTGTAGCGGGTTTTCATCAGGTCCACTTTTTCCGTTAGTTGGGCGCTACCTTGTTGCCCTTTTAATTGCGCCTGCTGAACCTGCTTTTCACTGGCTTTTTTATACTGATCAAATTCAGTTTGTACCCGCGTCAACTTCTGCTCTGCGGCCAGCTTGTCTGCAGTGGCCTGCTTTAGCATGTACTGGGCCTTGGACAACGCTGCTTGCAGCGCGCGCTCGTCTGCGTGAGCTGGCAATGACAAGCAGGCCAGCGCAACCAACCATCCACCGTTATATCTGCTAAATGCATATCTGGTCATGGCACGACTCCTCCGGTTAGAAACGGGCATTGAGGTCGATCTGCAATATATCCACAGCCAGTTCCGGCAGATCGATGGCATCGGAACTCATCCACTTCAACGTCACCCAGGTTTCATTGAAGATGCCGTAGTTACCTTCAATGATGTAGCCACGGCCGTCGGTGCCGCCGGCATGGAAATCCGAATCGGCAAAACCGTCCACCAAGGCATTGGCACCCAGGCTGCGGTAACCGACCGCTACCTGCCAATCGTCAGGCTTGGCTACGATGGGCCAGCCGAACGTGGCTTTGAACAGGTAGCCGTCGAATCCTTCCACTGCAATTTCGTCACCAGCACGGGCTTCGGCCTCGGCACGGTCGCCTGCAATATTTTCGATGTACTCGGCGGACAGGATGACGTGGTGTGGCGAAAACGTTGCAATGTCATATTCCAGTAACAAATCGACAATGGTGTAGTCGTAAGCCAGGCCGAACATGGCCGGCTGAGCGCCAGAAGGTGGCACGGCCGGGTTTTTCAGGTTGAAGTAACTGTTGCCCTTCTGGATAAAATCCGGGGCCGTTTCGTCCATCAGATCATCATTGACCGCGTTCTTGATCCCAGCCATGTTGTCGTACTGATAGTACCCAACGGCTGCACGCAGGCGGTTCTGGCTCCAGGCGGTGTGGGTGAAACCCAACTGGGCGCCGTACATCCACTTGTCCTGAGTGCTGAGTTCGAATTCCTCCACCGGAAAAATTCCCGCGGTGACGAATGGATCCCATTGCTGCTCGTCGCTCTCCCAGTTGGAGGAACGCAGCCAGTACCAGGAACCGGCGATGCCGTCGAACTGAAGATCATTGTCCCAAATCAGGTCGGTGCGATAGAACGGGTTTTCGAAACGGCCTCCCACCAGCATCACATCGTCCGCGAAGCTGCCGTACTTCAAATAGCCGCGATCAATCAGCACGTCGAAGGAATTACCGTAATCGCCCAAGGTCTCGTTAGTGGACACGGGATTAGATGTGGACCCTGTGGCCAGCCGGATGCCCGCCTCGACACCTTCAGTCACCGCTGCTTTCAGCCCAAAGCGTGCACGTACCCGCAGGCGCTCGCGATCTTCAGTCAGATTGAGATACTCATCTTCACCCGTGATCTCGCCGGCGTCGTTGACCTTCATGTAATCGAGATATTCCAGTTCCAGATTATCTTCGCCATACATGATAGATTCCGCCCGCAAACGCACGTCGCCGAAGAACTTAATGCGCGTGGTCCAATCTGGCGCGGTGCCCGGCAGGCCCCAGCGCTCGTCCTTGGCTTTCTTCATCACATCAGCCACAACTTCTTCGCGCAATTCGTTGCGCACTTTGTCGCGAATATCATCCTTAATGTATTGCGGCACATAGGGAACCCGGACCACCGAGCTATCCTGAGGCGTTTTCAGATCACGTTTTTCTGCCGGCACTGTTTCAACGCCAGTCTGATAGTTGCGCCGCGTTCTTTCCTTGGCTTTGCGCACTACATCGTTCACTTGCTTTTCGTCCACCACGCCCTGTTCAATCAGCACGTTCAGCAGATCTTCAGCACTAACAGCAACCGGCTCCGCCGCCAGCACCGACTGAGTACCACCCGCCAGCAGGCAGACTGCAACAATGCCGGCCTTTTTACTTTGCTTCATTACCTGTTCCCCAAAACACTACAATTGAGATCGGATCCGCAGCTTGATCGGCTGTGGCATTTCCAGTGGCGGCGGGTTGTCGAAACGGCCGATACTGGCAAGCGTTTTCTTCAACAAGGCTTCCACTTCGGGTTTGCCTTCTCTTTGCTGTATTTCGAATCGGGACAATTTTCCTTTTTCGTCGACCCACAATTTCAACACAGCGACATAACTCATGTATTTCAAACGATCATCTGCCGATAGAGCGTCGGTGATGGACGTCTGCACTGCCGTGGCATAGGGGCTACCGCCACCCAAAATGCCTTTTCCGCCTTTACGCGCCACTAGCCCAAAACCATCGCCACCTGCGCTGGCATCGCCATCAACCCCCAGGTCTGTGCTGGCGGATTCTTCCATTGGTTCGTCCGGCATTGCTTCGTCTACCGGTTGCTCCTCGATTTCCTCGGGCTCTTCCGGTTCCGGTTCTTTCTCTTCAGGAGGCGGTGGTGGTGGCGGTGGTGGC
>DATLII010000035.1:0-4471 GCA_035539495.1 Dongiaceae bacterium | reverse complement strand
CGCCGATGTGCTGGTGCCGGTCGCACTAGTGGTGATCATGATCGGCCTGTTCTTCTTCTTCCGCACCTTGCGTGGTGTGTTCCTGCCAGCACTGATCATCGTTCTCTGCATCGGCTGGATCATGGGTTTGATGGGGCATTTCGGACTGCCGCAAACCGTGGTATCCACTGCAATCCCGCTGCTGATGGTAGCCGTTGCGACATCCTATGGCGTGCATGCACTGCTGATGTACTACGAAGAAACCGTCGGTAAGGATCAAAAAACCGCGGTGCGCAGCATGCTGGAAAAACTGTTCCCGGTATTGAGCTTCGTCGCTTTCACAACCTTGCTGGGAACGTCATCGCTGGTGGTATTCGATGTACTGTCGATCCGTGAATTTGCGGTGGAGGTCATGATTGGCACCGGCGTGGCTTACCTGATGACTGTCACTGTGTTGCCGGCGGCGTTGTCGCTGATGAAAGCTCCAACCAAAGTACCCACCGTCGTCCGTGAAAACTGGCTTGACGGCGCTTTGGTAAAACTGACTGAGTTTTCAGTGAAACACAAATACAAAGTGCTGGGCGGCTATGGTCTGCTGATCGCGATCTGCACCGTTGGCATTCTGGAATTGAAAACCGGCGTCGATATCACCGCCGTATTTCCCCAGGATCACCGCGGCCGCATTTCCTTCGACAAGTTCAGTGAAAAACTGGGTGGTGGCCGCTACTTCAACGTGATGGTGGAAGCGCCCGATGCGGAAGGCATCAAAGATCCCGCTCTGCTGAAAACCATTCTGGATTATCAAAACTTTATCGAGCAGCAAGCCGGGGTAGGGTACACCTATTCATTCGCTAACGTGGTGAAGCACATTTCACATCTGGTGAATGAAAGCTATACCGGCAATGACATTCCCGCCAGCCGCGAGGAATTGGCCCAATGCCTGCTGCTGTACGATATGTCAGCACAACCGGGTGAGTTCACCGACCTGGTGGACAATCAATATCAGCGCGCCAAAATCCGCGTAATGCTGGACACCAATGATCCCGATGACCACATCAAGCTGTATCTGATGTCGAAGGAATATCTGGAAAAAAATCTGCCGAGCAACGTCAAGATCGAATTCGGCGGCGACACTATGTTCTGGATTGCACAAGTTCGCTATGTGGTAATTGGCAAGATCGAGAACATCATCTCCGGTATTCTCATGATCGTCCTGTTTGTAACCGTGGTGAGCCGTTCTTTCATGGCAGGCCTGATCAGCATTTCACCTGCTGTCATAGGTACTGTTCTGGCGTTCGGCGTGATGGGTTTTACCGGTATCCGGCTGGAAATTTCCGCAGCATTGATTACCAGTATCGCCATCGGCATCGGCATCGACTTCTCGATTCACTATTTGGGTCGTCTGCGTGAATTCATGCCCGAGTCCAAATCCATCGAGGAAGCGCTGGTGAAAGTATCGCGCAGTAATGGCAAAGCGATCGTCTATGACACCGCGTCCAACGTACTGGGTTTCGCCGTTCTGTTGCTATCGGGCTTCCTGCAGATCCGCACCTTCGGCAGCCTGGTATCGCTCACCATGATTGTGATGGCGGCCGGCACGCTGATGCTGATCCCGGCCCTGGTAGCGGCCATCAAGCCGGCCTACCTGTATAAGCGGCGCGAAGTGACAGTGGAGTCAGCTCCCGACGTGTCCACACCCGTGCCTGCCCTGGGATCGAAATGATCCCAGGCAAAACCCGACTATCGCATGCAACCCTATTTGATTCGCGAAACTAAAAAGGAGTTTTACCATGTTTAAATACAACCGCATCGCCGCCGCACTGCTGGCTGGATTTGTCGCCACTGCCGCCCAGGCTACGCTGGAAATGGACCCACGCGAAATCATGCGCAAGAATGAAGACGCGCGCAAATCGCAAAATGAATCTGCGCAGATGAAAATGACGCTGTTGGATAAGAGCAACAATGCGCGCTACCGCTGGATTGACTTCGTCGCCGATGACACCGATCCATTCAACCGTAAATCGCTGATCCGCTTCTCGCAGCCCAACGACATCAAGGGCACCGGCTTCCTGTCGATCGAACAGGGCAATGAGGACGATGACCTGCGCTGGTTGTACCTGCCGTCTCTGCGCAAGATCCGCCGCATTTCCGCCGGCAACAAAACTGACAGCTTCATGGGTACCGACTGGTGGTATGAGGATTTCGAATTTGTGGACGGTGTATCCAAAGGCGGCAACAACAAGTACCAGATCGTAAAAGAGGAAGACATGAACGGCACCCGCTGCTGGGTAATCGAAGCCATCCCCACCAATGATCAGGAAATCAAGGAAAGCGGATACAGCAAGCGCTTGATGTGGATTCGTCAAGACAACTACGTGCTGACCCGGGAAGAGAAGTTTGACAAGAAAGGTGAGTTGGCCAAAATCCAGATCGCCACAGAGATTAAGCAGATTCCCGGCGAAGACAATGCCTGGCGCGCCCATAAGTTGGAAATGGTCACGGTGAAGACCGGTCACAAAACCCTGATTGAGTACTCGTCGTATCAGGCCAATGTGGCGTTGCCGGAAGGCTCCTTCACGACCCGCTACCTGGAGCAGGCTCGCTGACGCGGGCCCATCCACACTGCACGCTCATCGCAAAAAAGGAATGATGTCATGAGGACGACCCGCCTTGCAGTTACGGGCCTGTTGCTGTTGCCATGCGCCGCCGTCGCAGCCGATTATGAATTTCGCACCCGTTTCGAATTCGAAGCCGCGCAGAATGTAGCGGAAGGCTATGCACAGAAATCGGAGTTACAGATTCGGCCGGAATTGCATGTGTTTCCCGATGCCGACAGCGAATTCACCGCCATCGCCCGTTTACGCGCCGATGCTGAAGACCGCTTGGAAGTAGGGCGTCCGCTACAGGAAGAAGTAGGCGAATTCAGTAAGCGCGCCATTATTGGCAGCCACGGTGACGCCGAATTGCGCGAGCTGTATTACAAGCAGCGTTTCGGCCAAAGCTACATCACCATTGGCAAGCAGCAGGTGGTGTGGGGTACAGCCGACGGTTTGCGGGTGTTGGATGTGGTAAGCCCGTTCAGCTTCCGCGAGTTCCTGCTAGAGGATTTCGACGAGGCACGGATTCCTCTGTGGATGGTGAACTACATTCATTCCATCGGTTCCGATACGGACCTGCAGTTGCTGCTGATCCCGGATATGACATTCAATGATTTCCCGGATGGCGACGGTGATGATGCTCCCGAATATGTCATTACTTCACCGCGCTTCCAGCCCGGTTTTCCCGTCGATGTGCCACCGAATCTGGCGGGCGTGACCAACCTAGGCTTGCAACGTCCCGCCGAGTCCCTGAAAAACGGCGACGCCGGTCTGCGGTTATCTACCCGTATGGACAGCGTGGATCTTACATTCAACTATCTATATCAGTATGACGACAACCCGGTCCCTTACCGCCGCGTCAACACATCCACCGGCCAGCCGATTCTGGAATTCTGGCAGGAATACGAACGTACACATCTGCTGGGCTCTACCCTCAGCACCGATTTGAGCAGCACACTGGTACTGCGTTATGAAATCGGTTTGCTGCACGGCCGTCGGGTGCTGCGGGAAAACCTGAATAACGATAATGGCGTTCTGAATACTGACGAACTGAGCTACGTGCTAGGCCTGGATTGGAGCGGCATTTCCGACACCATGCTCAGCGTGCAGTTGTTCCAGAGCGTCTTGAAGGACGATGCCCCGGATCTGGTGCGCGACAAGGTGGATAGCACTATCACCTTCAACGTCAACAGCCGCTTCTTCAACGACACGTTGACATTGGAACTGATGGCCCTGCACAACCTGAATGACCACGACGATCTGTTTCGTCCCAGCGTCACCTACGCCTTGCAGGACGGCGTAAACGTCTGGCTGGGTGCCGACATCTTTACCGGTACCGAAACCGGCGTATTCGGCCAGTTTGGTGAAACCGACCGGGTGCTGGCTGGCATTGAGTGGTACTGGTAAGAACGGAACAGGACGTCAAATACCCGCGGCAGTCTTCAATAGTTCCGGCGCTACCTTCTCAATATGCACCGGAACATATTTGTGGAAGGGTGTGCGTGTGAAAGGATCACAATGTGCACTCGACGTCAGGCGATTCAGTTCTGGCCCCAGCGGTTCGCTGTCTTGATAACGCATGCCATAACCGTGGGGTAGGGTAACGACGCCACGGCGTACTGAATCGTCAATCTCCACCACCGCTTCGATTGCACCACGGTCTGACGTGCACAACACCCGGTCGCCATCTGTCACCTGCAAATCTGCAGCATCATCCGGATGCATCCGCATCGCACCTTCCTTATCCACCTTGCGCCAGGCCGGATTGCGGTAGATCTGATTGGCGTTATAGGCGCGCCGTTCTCCTGCCATCAAAATGAAAGGGCGCTCCTCACTCAGTGGCGCTTCCAGGGCCAGCGCCCGCAGTTCGTGCAGCATTTCAGTCACTTCCAGGT
>DATLII010000034.1:0-4192 GCA_035539495.1 Dongiaceae bacterium | reverse complement strand
ATGTTGAAGTGATTCTGTGGCACCGCGTGGTGCTGGCTCTCGGCACCTTGGTGATTGCACTGGCAGGCATTGGTTATCTGCTGTTTGGCTGGATGCAAACCGCAGAAAATAAGCCTGATATGGACGTGGTGACCCTGTCACCCGATCAGCTCGAACCACCGGCTGCGATTCCAGAGTCGACGGCGAAAGCAACCACCCCTGCCATTGAGACACAAGAGCCCGCCCTGGCGACCTCAGAATCAGAAGAAGTCGCAGCCGAAGCTGCACCGGTGCAGCAACCGACTCAAACGGAAAGTACTGCCACCCCCAAACGGGATGCGAAAGCGATTGCAGCAGGCTCCGCCGAGCTCAACAACGCCACACAACCGGGCGGACAATTGGCTCTACTGGAACAGTCGCCCGCCATCACCCAAAAAATTGCCGAGACCGTGGCAAAAAGCACCGCACCCGATCGCTATCAGGTGCAAACCGAAATTCTGATGCCCGCCGTAAAACGCGCAGTACTGACCACCCTGATGCGCGGCCGCGAGCCAGGCAAACCGCTGCAAACCACCGAAAATGTTTCGCTGTCCAATCCGCTGTCGCTACATCAGTTCGTCGAAATCCAGGGGCGCGCCGGTGATAGCCTCACCTACGTCTGGAAGCGCGACGGTAAAGTGGTGACGCAGGTGAAAGTGGGCGTGGGTGCCAATCAATGGCGCACTTTTGGCAGCAAGGCCATTCACGGCCATCAGCAGGGGCAATGGGAAATCGACGTCATCGACAACCGCGAACGCTTACTGGTGCGCACGCGCTTCTATCTGGGCGCGTAATCAGCCACTAGGTCCCAAAGCCGTTTGGTCCTGTGCCTGCTGTAACAGCTCGCACACCAGCGCACCCGCGCTATCCTCGTGCTCACCGTAAATCATGATCCCGTCCTCGTGGCCCAGCATTGCAATCACACCGTGGCCCGGGGACGTTCCGGCCAGTAGCTGCACCGCATCTGCCATGGCCGGAGTACCATAACCAATATCCTCCGCCACACACGCCAGCCCCATCACCTGCGCCTGCCGCCAGATCAACGGACAATGAACATGCATCACACTTTGAATCGCCGGGTGAGCCAGATACAAACTGGCGTGCGTCAGCGCTTCCGATGACGGTGGCACTGGCCCGCGCGCGCGCAGAAAATTACTGGTCACATCGAAGTCAGTCACGCATACGTAATGATGACGACACAACAGGGGAAGATGGCCGGTCTGGGTACCGGTGATGATGAATTCGTGAGAATCTCGCTGCAGGCGAGCACTGATATTGCCGTAGCCAAGACCACCGTAACGGTGGGTATCCTGCCCGACCAGGCCAAGACGAAACAGATAACAGCGCCAATAATTCAGCAGAGCAAAACGCTCATAGTCGGGCGCCCGTGCGGCAGAAAATTCCAGCCGGTACTGAATGACGCCTTCCTGCTCCGGCATGGCATTCGCCTCCGTTGAACTGCCGAGTGCTCAGCACGGTAACCGTGCACAACATTCAGCACCGTTACCGCAGTTGCCCCCGGCGCACAAAACGCCGCCCGCTCACTCACATCAGCAAGCAATCAGAACCGTTTTTTGTTTTTCTTCTTTTTCTCTTTTTTCTTGTGATGCGCCACCATCCGCTCTTTTTTGTAGATCTGGCGCGGCGTCAACATATTGCGCTTACCGGCGTAGGGATTGTCGCCAGTCTTGAATTCAATCCGGATCGGCGTGCCTTCCAGATCCATCACTTTGCGGAAGGTGTTTTCCAGATAGCGCTTATAGGAATTCGGCACGCTCTCGGTCTGGTTACCGTGAATCACGATCAGCGGCGGATTACTGCCACCCATATGAGCATAACGCAGCTTGATACGGCGTCCACCCACCAACGGCGGCTGATGGTCCGTCAGCGCATCTTCCAGAATTTTAGTCAGGAACGGCGTCGACAGTTTCTTGAACGCCGATTCGTAGGCTTTCTCGATGGAGCCGTACAGCTCGCCCACACCCGTGCCGTGCAGCGCGGAAATAAAATGAATCTTGGCGAAATCGACGAATCCCAACCGGCGCTCGATTTCCGTTTTCACCTTCTGCTTGTCGTCCGGCGTCATGCCGTCCCATTTATTGATCGCAATCACCAGGGAGCGGCCGGTTTCCAGCACAAAACCCAGCAGATGCAGATCCTGGTCGACAATGCCTTCACGAGCATCCAGCACCAGCACCACCACATGGGCGTCTTCCACCGCCTGCAGGGTTTTGATGACGGAGAATTTCTCCACCGCCTCGAACACCTTGCCACGCTTGCGTACACCGGCGGTGTCGATAATGGTGTAATGTTTTTCGCGACGCTCGAACGGAATGTACACGCTGTCGCGGGTGGTGCCGGGCATGTCGAACACGATAACGCGTTCTTCGCCCAGCATGCGGTTCACCAGCGTGGACTTGCCCACGTTGGGACGGCCGACAATGGCCATCTTGATGCCGGTCTGAACGCCTTCACCCAAATCCTCGATGGTCGGCTGCTTTGGTAACTGGGCAAACACGGCATCCATCAATTGGGTGACACCGCGGCCATGAGTAGCAGCGATACCGTGAGGATGCCCCAGCGCCAGGCTGTGGAAGTCCAGCAGCACCAGATCTTCGTTGAGGCCATCCACCTTGTTCACCACCACGAAGATCGGCTTCTGGCGCAGACGCAAGGTTTTCGCGAGCAGTTCGTCCACCGGCGTAAGGCCCACCTGCGCATCCACCATGAACAGCACGGCATGGGCTTCTTCCACCGCCTGTAGCGACTGGTTACGCATGTGGATGTCAACACCGTCCTCGTCGCCCGTGATACCACCGGTATCGATCACGATGAACTCGTGTTCGCCCCAGGCAGCATCGCCATACTGACGGTCGCGAGTGAGCCCCGGCATGTCCGCAACGATGGCGTCGCGGGTTTTGGTCAGCCGGTTAAACAGCGTCGATTTGCCCACATTGGGGCGGCCCACCAGGGCGATTACCGGTTTCATTCTTTATTGATCACCTGGTACGCGGCTACCGCGCCGCCGTTACCCTGTACGTACACGATATCCTGATACACCACAGGCTCTGCCCGCAAGCCATCTTCGCCAGAGGTCTTGCGCGGCGCCTGACCTAGCTTGGCATTGGGGGTCTGCAACGGCCGGGTGGAGACCTTCACCCGGGCCTGGAAACTGCCATCGGTGTAGGACAACCAGTGCAGGTAACCGGCGAAATCCCCCACCACTACATAGCGGTCATAGGCCGTGGGCGCCGACAAGCGCCGCCCGCGCAAACCTTCCTGGGCCCACAGGTCGCTGCCGCTCACCGAGTCCAGAGCAGCGATCTTGCCGTCATCATCCACCACGTAAAGCTGGCTCAGGAATTCCGACACGCCGGAATAAGACGACATCTTGCGCTGCCACAGCAAACGGCCGGAGGGAATATCGATGGCCGCCGCATTACCCTGGTAAGTCACCGCATAGACGGTTTTACCGGATACCCAGAAGCGGCCATCCAGATCGATCAGGCGCTCCAGCTCCGAACGGCCTTCCGACTGCCCGATGGTACGTTCCCAACCAACAAAGCCGCTATTGGTATCCAGTGCCGCCAGCTTGCCGTTGGCAAAGCCGGCCAGCGTAATATCACCCAATGCCACCGGGCTGCTTTCACCGCGCAGGGTCAGAATCGGGATCGAGGTATCGTACAACCAGGCAACAGCGCCATCTTCACGCTTCAACCCATGCAGACGGCCGTTGAGGGTCTGCACCAGAACCCGGTCGGAGGCGATGGCGGGCGCAGCCATGATCTGGCCGTCCAGTTTCTTGCTCCACAGGGTGGAACCGTCTTCTTCATTCAGCACCACCACTTCACCGTCACCGGTACCGAATGCCACCAAACCATACCCGGCACTCACGCCTCCGGTGATATGACGTTCGGTCTCCAATTCCCATTCCACGTCGCCTTCTTCGCGATCGACTTTCACCACTGTGCCGTCCGTGGATGCGGCGAACACCCAGCGCTCAGTGACGGCCGGCTTCAGGTTCAGGTAGACCTCGTCCACACCGTCGCCGACGTTCACGGTCCAGAGTTTTTTCACCTGGATTTGGGATTTGAAGATCGGCAGCGGTGACGGCGGAACTACTTCGTCATCGTCATTGCTGCACGCGGCCAGAACAAATGGAACCAACAGAAGG
>DATLII010000033.1:0-7086 GCA_035539495.1 Dongiaceae bacterium | reverse complement strand
GTGCGGCTGGCCTCGCGATACTGATAGGCAAATACCGCGACCACGGTATCGTTCAGATCGGTCCGATCGGCCACGAGGCTGTAAATATAGTTCTCAATGACATCGAGTTCTGCGAGGCTCGGGTAGTCGTCCGGGTTCGGTGACGGCGCACCCGAGCTGGTGGGATGCACGTTGGGCGAGGCCAATGCATGAAACAGCAGACTTTGCGCAGCATTTCCGCCCATGATGGCCTGCGTTGCGGTCGCATGAAAATCCTCAAAGCCCGACCGCTTACGATCGATGGTCGCCAACGATTTGGCCAGCGCCGTTTTCAGCTTCGCCTTGGTGGGCTGCAAAATATCAAGGCCGTCGTTGGTCACTGTCAAAAGCAACTCGCGCCATCCCCGCTGCGCCAGGCGGTCACATACGGTTTTAACGTCATCGATCAGGCTCTTGGTTTTGCATCCTTGTTATTGGTAGATGGTGCGGGGTTATATGCGAAGCGAGATGAAATCTACCTTATTTTATAAACGTTGGGCAGAACTTCGCCGGACAAGTACTGCCTTGTATGTGGGATTTATCACAGGATGGCGCCTACGCCCAACATCGTTGGAAATGGATTTCTCACATTGTTTATATCTGTGTTACAAAATGCCGGCTCAGTTCAAACGGCGACCCCATTCAAACCGGGGCGCCAATGATCAAGACCTAAAACGAAACTCAGGGATGTTTATCTTATGTTGAAAACCACGATCAAGCTTATGGCGCTATTGGTGCTGGCCTTCAGCCTCACGGCGTGTAAATTACCACGCACGTCAATCACGCTTAACAGCGACGCCGAAGACTATATTGGGGCGGGAAAAAAGTACTCCTATAACAACACCAATGCCGTTATCAGAGTCATCCCAACCGGGAACAGAGTGAGCGTAGGCATTGATGGCGACGAAGGCTGGTGGGCCAGCTTCCAGCTGCCATCGGGCTATACGGACTTGCAGCCCGGTTCCTATGGCAACCTGACGCGATATCCGTTTCATGACCCGGCTGTCGGTGGCCTTAGCTGGTCGGGCGAAGGGCGCGGCTGCAACACCCTAACCGGCTGGTTCGTCATCGAGAAGGCCATCTATGAAGACGGTCAACTGACAGAATTAAAGCTGAACTTCGAGCAGTATTGCGATGGTGATATTGGGGCCCTGCATGGTGAAGTTGTCTGGTACGCGAATGACAAATCATTGCCCCGCGGACCTGTGAATCCCGCGCCGGCAAATCTGTGGCAGCCAGAACCAGGCCTGCTTCCCGAAACGGACAAACTGGTCTATCTGGATAGCCGGCCAGACGATGGCAGCGGTGCAGGCAGTCAATACCTGTATACAGGCGACAATGACACCTTCATAGTATCGGAATCGAATGGCTATTTAACGGTTGCGGTAGATGGTTGGCACAGCGACTTCAAACCCATGTATACGCTGACTCGCCTGGAGCCCGGCTACTATGGCGATCTCCAACGCTTTCCGTTTCATAATCCCGCCAAGGGAGGACTTTCCTGGAGTGGTAACGGAATCGGCTGCAATGAACTCAAAGGCTGGTTTGTCATTGACAGTGTGACTTATCAAAATAACGTACTGACCGAAGTAGAGCTACGCTTCGAACAGTATTGCGATTACTTGGAGTCTCCATTACGCGGCGTGGTACGTTGGCATCAATAGCGCGCTGGCATCAATAGTGATGTGAACGCCTGTCCAACTCCGTGCAACCATCAATCGATGTTTTGCTGCTTGGTGGTTGCATGGGGTTTGGCAAGCGCGCCGGACTCAAGTGTTCTTCGCTTTTATTCCCTAGTCAGATTAAACAGTTCCGTCACCGCCAGATACCCGTTGACGTAAGTTTCGTGGGTCAGAACCAGCTTGTGCCCATTCACTTCAATACGATACACGTGCTCTAACAACCGTGAATTACTCGGGCCAATCTTTTGTTTCCGCCGTTGGGTCCCCTCGATAAGATTTTTGGAAACTTTCCCAGTAAACAGATCCCGATTGTCGAACATATCAAGAACTTCGATTGTATTTCTTTTTTCCGCGACAAATTGCTTAGAAATTTGGCCACGCACAATACCATTCATTGCATCAGTAAATTTCGCCTTTACCGTCGCAGTCCTTGTCACTTCCTTTGGATTTTTCTCAGTACCAAAGCACTCGACCACTGAATAATCCCCTTCCCAGTCTGTAAATATCACCTCCGACAGCGCCCGCTTTTCCTTTTCCTCCACCGCACTCCAAGTGTATCTGTCGCGTTCGAACAGCGAGAAATAGTGTTTACCCATGGAAACTAGATTGGGGGAAGGCTTGAAACAATCCGCGTGAGCAACAGGGACCAAGGCGAGCATGGACATCGCCAAACCGATTCTGATTTTGGTGAGCATTTTGAGACGACCCATATAGGAAACAAACCAGCACCTGCCATTGCCTGCGCTTGGCTCATTTCAGCTTTGATTAAACTCAAACAGGTAAGAGCTATCTGTATACCCTGCCATTATGGGGAATTCAGTCGGTTACAAAACAGGGTTTTTGTATACTTATTAGCCAATCCGCCCAGGGGGGGCTGGTCAATTGAAGCCCGGCCTACTTTTCCTTCGTCAGATGAATCGTGTAGGCGAACGGCAAGCTGCTCGTTCTCACATACGTCCAGAATTGCTGCTCACTCCGATACCCCTTCAGCACATCCAGCAGGAACGGATACTTCGTTGTCATATCCTGCCAGCGCATGGACGGATAGAAGCTGATGCGGCCACCGGGTTTCAGCACGCGGTCAAATTCGGTAAAGATGGCGGCGAGAACCTTCGGATCCTGAAGCCACACAAACAGCAGCCAGCTCGATAGCACGATATCGACAGATGCGTCATCAAACGGTAGCTGGTCTGCATACGTGCCAATGGCTTTGTCCTGGCCGGGCATATTCTCGCGCGGTGCGTTCCTGGCACCCGTGAAGGTCGACCAAAGGGAATCCACCATGCCGAATTTGAAACCCTGTTTGAGTTTGGGATCGACGCCGTAAAAAGCGATGCCGTGCCGGCGGCAGGCCTGGAACATGGAGTCTTCGGTAAAGGGTGTCAGGCCGCAGCCGATGTCGACCACGGTCTTGCCTCGCAAATCGGCCAGTATCGCGACTTCAGAGCGGTTGTTGAAAAAGACTTTGCGGTAGAACGAGAAAGGCCTGGCGGTGCTGATGACCCGCAATCCCAATTTGTCGTAGAGCTTGATAGTGGATGACAGGCCGTTGAAGAGAACGTTGGAAAGTCTGTGCTGCGAAGTTGGCATCATTACGCCCGGATGCAAATCGAATCATGTTTACGATGTAAACTCGACTATACGGATCGGGTCTAACGGATGCAATCGGAGCCCGGTGAGCCCTCCGATTCAAAGGTCACTACCAGGGCTCTGAGACTTGTCCGGCGCAACAAGGCTTGCAAAGCGTCTCCACGGCCGGAACAAAATGAGATAGCCATACACCATCGACAAGGTAATGGCCGTCATCAGCATCGCAGGAATGGTTTGATAGGTTCTGAACACCAGCAAGATGCTGAGAAATACGAACACCCCCACGGACATGACAGCCGAGATCACTCTAAAAACAATCCAGAGGTTTCCTGACAGATAGTTGGACACGATCAACGGAATAACGGTTGCCACAGCTGACAAAACCACCATCATTCCCAAAAACGTGCCCAATTGAATTTCGCCACCCACTTCATCATCCTTCCATAGAAAAACAGGTATAGAAAAAAGCAGATCCTTTTTAATTCACTTCAGCCGCATCGCCATCAAATGCAAAAGCCCGCACATCCGGCATCTCCGACCGCATCTGCCCTACCACCGCCCACATCGGAAACAGCAGCGACGCACCCAACGCCTTGCTGCGCTCCCCATTCCAGCCCGTCACTGCATCCGGGCGCGCAGCATTATCCTTGAATGGCATTTCCACCGTAAAGGCCACGCAGCGAAAGTGATTGCCGGTCCAGGCTGTCGCCATTTTCAGGTTGGCCTGCCCAGGCGCATTTTTGGGATAACCGTACTCGGTCTGAAAATCAGGGCACGATGCCAGCCAGGCTTGTTTAAACACCTCTTCCTGCGCTGCATGACGCTTGGTGTAATTGGGCACACCTTCACAGCCGGCGACAAAATTGTAGGGCAACGTTTCATCACCATGCGCGTCAATAAATAGGTCCACCCCCACCGCCAGCATTTTTTCCCGCACCAGAAATACTTCGGGGCTGCGCTCCGGCGTCGGGTTTTCCCACTCACGATTCAAATCCGCTCCATTGATGTTGGTGCGCAGGTTGCCGCGCACGGCGCCATCTGGATTCATACGGGGCACCACGTGGAAAACGCATTGTTCCAACAATGCCTGGCTCAATGAGTCCGACTTATCGAGCAGGCGCTCGACAAAACCTTCCGCTGCCCATTCCGCCATGCTTTCGCCGGGATGCTGTCGTGCAATCAACCAGACTTTTTTGCGCGCCGCCAGCGGCACTTCCGATGTGTGCGAGGTGATTTTCAACAAAGTGAGATCGCGCCCTTCCACCGACACACCCAGCGCTTCCGTTTCAACATCGTCGTCATTGCCGCAATAACCAATGAAATCGAGGTGGCGCTCGTGCGAATAAGGTTCGAAATAGGCGCACCAGACATCGTTGCTATCCGGGGTGAATTCTACTTGCAGGGTGCTGCCGTCATAACGGGTGGGTACACGGAACCAGTCCTGGCGGTCGTGACTCACGGCCATGCCGTAATTCTGCCAGCCTGCCGGATAGGCGCTCTTGTCCATGTCGAGAAAACGCAGCCGCAGCGCCTGCCCGCGCGCGCCTTGCAGGCGGAAGTAGAACCACTGTGCGAACGGCGCCGCTATGTCCGGCCGCAAACGCAATTGAATATCCTGAGGATCAGACAGGCTGACGACGTCTATGGCGCCAGCATCGAATTGGCTGGTAATGGAGATGGATGGCATGAGCTGGGCTCCGGAATATGAACAAAGGCCCATCCTAGCATGGGGCCTGCCATGCAGGTGGGCTCTGGATTTTTATTCGCTCAATACGTCAAAAGGTGTCAGCTAATTCAACTGACTCCGCTTCCTGCACAGCTTTGAACTGGTTCACCGCCCGTTTCGATGTGGTCCGCATATAAGGCTCCATAAAACTGCGATTGAACAAAACAGCCAGCGGCCTCCTTTCAAGACCATAGGCCTATTCACGCCGGAAGAGGGTGGCGTTGTCTTCTGTGGTACTGAATGTGTAGGTAATCAGGAATTGAGCAGCACCTGTCTGGTCCACCCCATTAATTTGCCACAACGTGGGCTCGACATGCTGGGTCACGGTCCAGAATAGCTTACCCACCCGTATTCGCCCCACCTTGATCAATTCCACGATCTCTTCACCTTCGGTAGCCGAGTGGTCACTCGCACCCTGCGTATCGAAGGTGTTGGGATGCCACTGCTTCCAGTTATCCGCTGTAGTCGCGTAATTGAACACCTCGTCTATCGGCTTATTGATCACCACCTCGTTCACGAGAACCGTTTGAATGGTTTCCGCCGGCGCAGCAATGGAATAAAACAGAAGGCTGAGGAAGATAAAGATCTTTGCTTGCAGATTTTGCATGCTCGGTCAGTTCCTTGTGCTGGTGACGGGTAACTAATGGAGAGGACTGATAACGGGAGTTATGCCGATAGCACTATTTATCAAGGGGAACGACCCAGTTCAATAAACAGTTCCGTGCGAAACTGAGAGCTCAAATCTGGTCATGCGCGCTGGGTCAAAAGTCAATCAGGATGGACCCAACCAACCACTGTCCAGTTGCCGCAATTTGGCGGGATTATTTACCACGAAAATGCTGGTCACGCCTTGCTCGGACAGGGCGAAGGTCATCGCATACTCAATCCTTCCGTCCGGTGCGTAACCCACAATACCAAATTCATCGTTGATTCTTTTCAGCAGGGCGTAATACCCAGTGCCGATGGTTTTGCGGATGCCCATCACTAATCGCGATACCGCACGCACACCATATACCGGTTTGTTGGCGGCTTTGACTACGCCGCCGCCATCTGAAACCAGGTTCACATCCGGCGCCAGGGTCGCAATCAATGCGCTTAAATCACCGCTCAGGCAGGCCGAAGCGAACTTTGCCAGCAATTCATTTTTTAGCTGGGTTGGCGCAGTGAAGCGCGTCTTGCCTTCCTCTATGCGCACCCGCGCCCGATGAACCAATTGGCGACAATTCGCTTCTGCTTTTCCCAGCGTAACGGCAATGGATTTGTAGTCGTTTTCAAATACTTCCTGCAGCAGGTAGGCGGCCCGCTCTTCCGGCGACAAGCGCTCCATCAGCACCAGCAGCGCCATGGCAATCGATGCGTCTCTGGCCAAAATATCCGCCGGATCAGGTGCCTCGTCTTCGGTAAAAATCGGCTCCGGCAGCCAGGGCCCAACGTAGACCGACTGCTCCCGCTTCAACCGGCGCAACTCATCAATGCAGATCCGCGAAAGCGTGGTGATAAGCCACGCCTTCGCGGATTCGATCTGCGTCACATCCGCGGAATGCCAGCGCAACCAGGTTTCCTGGACTGCATCTTCCGCCAGACTGACACAGCTCAACATGCGATACGCCAGCCGCCGCAACACCGGGCGGTGCTGCATAAAAAGCCGAGTGTGATCGTCATGCTGCATTCAATGGAACCCCTTCTGGCAGGGTAACCTGTATTTGCTGACAGCTTAACGCAAGCCCCATGCCGCGTTTTGCCGTCGGAAACAGTTTCGCCGACGCAATAACACAGGCCAGCTCCAGCATGGCCGCTTCGCCATACACTTCGTTCAGCAAAAAACGCAAATCTTCAGCCGATAGGTCTTTGTCATTTATTTTCTGCGTGAAATCAGCCACGAAATTGAGCGGTTTCGGCAACTCTTCCCAACGCGATTCCAACGCAGCTCTAATCAATTCTGGGTTCAAGCCATCCTGCATGGCCAATGTCACGGTGGTTTGCAGGCATTCACCGCAATCTTCGTGCTTCACCGTGACAATCCGGGCAACGTGGTAGGCTTCCTTCGGCAATTTTTTATGGTACTGCAAC
>DATLII010000032.1:0-5253 GCA_035539495.1 Dongiaceae bacterium | reverse complement strand
ATCCTGCAGTTCGGAAACCTGGTTTTGCAGCTGGATGTTCTCGCGCCGGACCTGTTCGATGGCTTTGCGCTCCACTTCACTGCCGTGCCGCAGCACCGCGGTTTCCTCTTGCAACTGCTGCAGGCCTTTCTCCAGCCCCACCACTTCGGTGCGCAATTCAGCGCGTTGATCAAGCAAGTGGAAATTCTGCCGCAGTCCCTGCCAATAGCCGCCGGTGTAGCAAAGTCCGCCCACCAATAACACCAGCATAGTCGCCCGAACCCGTCGCTTCCTCTTTTCTCCTGGCCGGTAAGGCACCAGCATCATTTTTGGATCGGCGCTGGAGATGGGACGGGACTCGGGAACCATGCTTTTTTACACCTATGGCATTAGCGCCACCTGTTCCAGGCCGGCGGTTTCGGGAAGCCCGCACATGATGTTCATGTTCTGCACCGCCTGCCCGGCCGCGCCTTTGACAAGATTGTCGATGGCTGACAGAACGACGACGGTGTCGCCATTCTGCGGACGGTGAATGGCGATGCGACAAACGTTGGAGCCCCGCACACTGCGGGTTTCCGGATGCGAACCCGGCGGCATGATGTCGACGAAGGGTTCGTTGCGATAGCGTTCGATGTACAGGGCCTGCAAATCACCAACGCTGGCAGCGGTGATGCGACCATACAGGGTGGCGTGGATGCCACGAATCATGGGTACCAAGTGCGGCACAAACGTGAGACCAACCTCACTGCCCGCCACCTGATTCAGGCCTTGGCGGATTTCGGGTAAGTGTCGATGCCCGTTTACGCCATAGGCTTTAAAACTTTCGCTGGCCTCACACAACATTGAGCCCAGTTTCAATTCGCGCCCCGCGCCGCTGACACCGGATTTGGCGTCGGCGATGAGTTGGGCTGGATCGATCAGACCCTGCTCCAGCAATGGGATGAAACCGAGCTGCACGGCGGTGGGATAACAACCGGGATTAGCAACGATGCGCGCCTTTGCGATGGCGTCACGGTTTACTTCCGGCAGACCGTACACTGCTTCGTTCAGCACATTGACGCAGGCGTGGGGCATGCCGTACCACTTCTCCCAGACTAGCGGATCGCGTAAGCGGAAGTCTGCGGCGAGATCGACAATTTTCACATTGGCATCCAGCAACTGCGGCACCGTTTTCATAGCGACGCCGTTGGGCGTGGCAAAGAAAACCAGATCACATTTTGTGAGCGTGGCGACGTCTGGCTCGCTGAATCGCAGATCGAGATGGCCGCGCAGATTGGGATACAGATCCGCGACCGGCTGGCCGGCCTCGGAACGCGAGGTGACCGCAGTCAACTGTACCTGCGGGTGCTGCGCCAGCAGGCGCAATAATTCCACTCCGGTATAACCGGTCCCACCTACGATGCCAATTTTCAATTTCCGCGTGCTGCTCATGATTGATCTCTACTGTCTAACTGCGAAACGAAGCGACATCATAATCCAGGCGTGCGCCAAGAAACATTGCAACGCGTTGTTCGATCGTCATTTTTACGTTAAAAAATCGGAGGGCCCTGGAGGTTGACTGATAGTGGCGGGCCGGCCCTGAAAGGATAGTCAGTTTTCAACTCTGGCCTTAGAACCGGATCGAATACTGCGGCTTGCCTGGTGGCATGATTGGCCCTACCCTGCCTGATCCCTTCATCCCATCCATAGGATAGCTTCATGCTCTGGGTCAAAGCGTTTCATATCATGGCGGTCATCACCTGGTTCGGCGCATTGTTCTATCTGCCGCGCCTGTTCGTCTATCACGCGATGGCCAACGATGAGGGCGATAAGGCCGGTTCGGAACGATTCAAGATCATGGAGCGCAAACTGTATCGCGGCATCATGACACCATCGATGCTGGTAGCGTTGACGTTGGGGCTGTGGCTGTTGGTAGATCGCTGGAGCACTTATTTTCACAGCGCCACCTGGATGCACATCAAATTGACACTGGTGATTCTGCTGATCGGTTACCACCACGTCTGCGGCGCCTTCATGAAAAAATTCGCCCGCGATGAAAATACGCGCAGTCACAAATTTTATCGCGTGTTCAACGAAGCGCCGGTATTCATTCTGGTAGCGGTAGTGCTGGTGGTCACGTTGAAGCAACCGTTGTGAATACCAATACAGTGAGCAGGAATCCAACATGAAACCGCGCATCCTGCCATTCGATGCCAACCGTGAGTATTTTTTTGTGGAAGGCTGCTTCATCAACGAGCTGAGCAACACAGAGGAGGACGGCGCGGTGTCGATCGCTCAGGCGAGGGTAGCGCCGGGCACCACCACCCGCTGGCACCGGCTACGCGATACGACTGAACGCTACTTGGTTTTGTCCGGCCAGGGCCAGGTGGAAGTGGGCGATGTGGTGCAAACCGTAAATCCGGGCGATTGCGTGATCATCCCGCCGTTGTGCCGGCAGCGCATCGCCAACACCGGCAATGAGGATCTGGTGTTTCTTGCCATCTGCAGCCCTCGCTTTCAGCCCGAGTGCTACGAGGATGTGGAGGATTCACCCTAAGCCGATCATTCCCGGCAGCATGAGTGCGGTGAGTCCTCCCAACATGGCAACAGCCAGCAACAATTCCAAAAATCCTGCAGACGATCTGTTAGCCGCGATATTCATGTCCCTCTCCCTTCAAAAGCGAAATGCTGTTGAACACAAAACCATTCAAACAGCTCATTCAGGTCAGGCTACGGCAGGAATCGGGCTTGGCGACGATAGATTCGGGCGAATTCGGGCAACGCGGAAGACGCACCTAACTATCCGCGTTCAAACTTCGACTATAGTGAAGCAAGTGCTTGGCCGGCACGCCTGAGTAATTTGCCGCACGGAGGGACACCATGACATTTACCGTCACCGTCGATGAGGAACGCAAACTTGTGCGCATCCGTCACGAAGGCGAGATGTCAGTGGCTGAAATGTTCGAGGGCCGTCGCACCGTCGGTCAGTTGCTGCAAAAACATGGCTTCCACCGCATGCTGGTGGATACCCGCGCCGTGAATGAAATGCCGGATACGATGGGCGCTTTCGAAATATCCTCCTCCCATCATCAGGACCTTTCGCTGCAGGTGCGCCTGGCCATTCTGTCTCAACCTGAGTCCCTGCCAGACCTCGACTTTGTGGAAAACGTGGCCATTAACCGGGGCTTTCAGGTGCGGGGCTTTTGCGATGAGGCCGAAGCCATCGCCTGGCTGATGGAATGACTCCGCCCGCCCCTTAAGAAAACCGCCACGCGAGGACCGCAACCTTATGAAACGCTTGAGCATCCCCCTTATCTGCCTGCTTGCGACCTTGACCACTGCCTGCCCGAAGCAACCAGAGCCCCCAAAACCGCCTGATGAGGTGCCCAGGCTGATGGAAGGCCAACGCGCCATCCTGGAGAAGGCCGAGCAAACCGAACAGGTGATCCTGGAAACGGACGAAAAACGCCGCAAGGAAATGGAAGAGCAGGGCTTGTGAGGGTAATGCCGTTTTAGTACAGTCGCTTTACCAACAAAAAGCGGACTATGCAGTCATGGATCTCAGCAAACAACAAAGAATTCGCCTGGAGCCCCGGGACGAGTTCACGCATCCCATCGAAGCGGCTAAAAATTTCAACGAAAGCATGTACATCAACCTGTTCGATCCCACGCAGAAAGCGGGCGGCTGGTTTCGGGTAGGCAATCGCCCCAACGAGGGTTACGCGGAAGTCTCCTGCTGTGTCTATTTCCCGGATGGTCGGGTTGGCTTTATGTTCCAGCGCCCCAGCATCAGCAACAATGACGCGCTCAACGCAGGCGGCATGCGTTTCGAAGTGGTGGAGCCTTTCCGCCATCTGCGCCTGATATACACCGGCAAGCTCTGCATTCTGAAAAATCCGCAGGACATGGCGGATCCGAAAACCGCGTTTGCCAACAACCCCATTGTGCCGTGCGAAATTGCATTGGATTTCGAGGGCGTGTCGCCCATGTACGGCGGCGAGGCGGTGGACGAAAACGGCACGCCCATCGAGGAAAATCCCGAGGAATCCTTTGCCCGCGCACACTATGAGCAGCATATGGCGGGACACGGTTTTATTCGCGCTGGCGACGAAACGCTGCAACTGAACGGCTTCGGCCTGCGCGATCATTCCTGGGGCCCCCGCTTCTGGCAGAACCTGTACTGGTATCGCTGGCTGCCGATGAATTTCGGGGCTGATTTTGCGCTGAATGTCTCCATCGTGCAGATGGCCACTGGCCGCCAGCACATCTGGGGCATGGTGCTGAAAAACGGTAAATATCATTTCATCGAACAGGCGTCGCTGCGCACCGAATACGACGCTGATTGGAATTCGCAACGCCTGTACATTCAAGCGAAAACGGACGAAGGCAGTTACAGCGTGGAAGGCAAGGTGCGCGCATTGATTCCGTTGCGCAATCGTCGCCAAAAGGACAATGGCGAATGGATGAGTACCCGCATCACGGAAGGTTTCGCTGAATTCCACTGCAATGGCCTGACCGGTTATGGCATGGCGGAATATCTGGACCAGATTGTGGATGGCCTGCCAGTAGGGCGCGCAGTTTGAGCCCTATGATTACTGCAACGGAAATGTCCGCCGCCCTGACTCGGGTGGCGCAGTGGGCTTTGCATGAACAGGGCCGGGTTGAAGGATTGACGCGCTTGTCGGGAGGTGCGTCGGCTGAAACCTGGCGTTTTGAATGGCACAGTGGACAAGGCAGTGCCGCGAAGGTGTTGCCTTGTATTCTGCGCCGCTCTGCCGTCGCCGGGCGTGATCAATTTGCTACGTCGGTGACCAAAACCACCGAAGCGCAACTGCAACGCCTGGTGCGACAACAGCAGGTGCCGGCGCCAAAAATTCTGTTCGAGCTGAATCCCAGCGACGGTTTGGGCGAAGGCTATGTAATGGAGCAGGTATTCGGTGAAACCCTCGCGCCGAAAATTCTGTCGGAACCCCAACTGGAAACTGCGCGCAACCAGATGACGGCGCAATGCGGCTCTATTCTGGCCGGTATTCATCGGCTGGATATTTCTGACGTCAAACACCTGCTGGCCGACCAATCTCCTCTGCCACAATTGAACTCACTGGAAGCGCTGTATCGCAGCTTTAATCAGCCGCAACCGGTGTTCGAATTCGGTCTGCGCTGGTTGCGGGAAAACGCGCCGTCGCCGGTGCCGCTGGCATTGGTGCATGGTGATTTTCGCAATGGCAATTTTGTAGTGAACGAAAGCGGAATTGCTGCGGTGCTGGACTGGGAATTGTCTCACCTGGGTGATCC
>DATLII010000031.1:0-3693 GCA_035539495.1 Dongiaceae bacterium | reverse complement strand
GTCATCGGTTGGCCGTTGGGGCAGGAAGGCCGCAAACACTTTGCCGGTTCAGCCGTGTTTTCTGAAAACGGCGAATTGATTGCGATCGCGAAAGCCGCCTGGTTCGAAGTGGAAAAAGGGCGGTTTGAATAAAAGAATGTTTGGCGGTTACAAACCCAATTTCGCCGTTAAAAAGCGATAGTTCGACGCCATCAGAATTTGGGTAATAGGCGCCTTGGGAGCAAACCGTTCAAATGCATGCGGCGCCATTGGTGCCACATGCAGATGGGTCTCCACTCCCTGCTCCACCAGACGCTCGGCGTAGCGGTAATCCTCTTCGTGAAACAGATCGATATCACCAACACCAATCCATGCAGGCACCAGCCCCGTCAGATTTTCCCGCCTAGCGGGAACCGCATAGTTCGGCACATGGGGTTGCCCCGGCGCCTGTCCCAAATACGACGACCAGCCCATGCGATTATTGCTGTTATTCCAGACCCGGTGATTGATCGCGTCCAGCGTAGCGTTTGCCGCGGTCCTGTCATCCAGCATGGGGCAGAACAACACCTGGGCAACTGGCTGAATACCGTCAGTATCGTGAATCCGCTGAGTAAGGCTCGCCGTTAATCCACCACCCGCGCTTTGCCCGGCCACCACGATGCGATTCGGGTCCACACCCAAACCAGGCGCGTGCCGCAAAAACCATTGCCAGGCTTCATAACAATCATCCAACGCTGCGGGAAACGGAAACCGTGGCGCCAATCGATATTCCACCGACACCACCACCAGCCCCAGATCTCGCGCATAGTCGACGCACACCGGATCATCCATGGCGGCACGCCCCATGATGTAACCGCCGCCGTGAATCCACAGCAATCCGGCGCCGGACAAACCCTCGCTCGGCGTATAGACGCGCACCGTCATATTACCTATCCGCTCTTCGCGAATGGTCACGCCTTTGAATTGCAAACGGGCGGGAATCAACTTAAAAAAAAGATTCACCGAGCCCAGAAAGAAACGATTGTGAAAAGGAAGCGGCGGAAGCAGCCGAATGGCCGTGCGGAGTTCTGGGTGGACCTGGTCAATGTTCATGACATGAATACTCGGATTGAACACTCAAGAGAGAACAGACTGGCAAGATGAACATATAAAAAAATAACCGGTTGGGTTCGGTGCGGGCGATTCACCGGTTGCGCGGGAATCGCTTCGCTTTGAATGAACCAACTTTACGACGAACTCAGGACGGCGCGTTGATCAGCGACAGGAATTCGTAACGGGTTGCCTGATTGTCACGGAACGTGCCCAGCATCGCCGAGGTCTTCATCACTGAATTCTGCTTTTCCACACCGCGCATCATCATGCACATATGCTTGGCTTCGATCACTACACCCACGCCTGCAGCATTCACCACCTGTTGGATGGTTTGCGCGATTTGGGTGGTGAGCTGTTCCTGAATCTGCAGACGGCGCGCGTACATATCCACGATGCGTGCCACTTTCGACAATCCCAGCACCTGGCCGGTGGGAATGTACGCCACATGCGCCTTGCCGATGAAGGGCAACAGATGGTGTTCGCACATGGAATACAACTCGATGTCCTTCACGACAATCATTTCGCTGGACTCGGACGGGAACAGGGCATCGTTGATGACATCGTCCAGATCCTGGTGATAACCCCGCGTCAGATACTCAAATGCCTTGGCGGCGCGGTCGGGGGTTTTTACCAATCCGGGGCGATCCAGATCTTCGCCAACGGCTTTGATGATAGCGGCAAAATGTTCTTTCATATTCTTACATCTCAAGATTCAGCGTGGAAAAAAATCGGCTAAAGGCCAGAAACTATACCACATTACCCATTCTATTTATCGGTTCCCGCTTATAGTATGGCAAGCATGGCGCTGGTTAAATATTCAACATATTGAACATGCCGATCGCGCATGAGCACTAGCCTCTATGGGCAGTTTTCATGACGGACTCAACCCACTTTCGTTTAATCCAACAGTTTTGGCATCCATGAATTTTGATCTTGAGCAGTTGTTAAAACACCTGAAAGTAAACCGGCTTGGCGACGACCATTTCCGTGGCAACAACCTGCCTGGCAAACGCAGGGCCGTCTTCGGCGGGCAAGTTATTGCGCAGGCACTGAGTGCCACCATCCAGCATGTTGATGGCGATCGCCGCCCACACTCACTGCACTGCCATTTTTTGCGGCCGGGCAATACCGCAGTGCCGATTGACTATCAGGTAGTGGTGATACGCGATGGCGGCAGCTTCTCGTTGCGACAGGTAACGGCATTGCAGGACGGCAAACCCATTTTTCTGGCCACGATTTCATTTCAGAAGCCGGAAAATGGATTGCAGCATCAACAACCCGCGCCGCCGATGATTCCGCGGGACGAGATGATCCGCGAATGGGAGTTCTGGCAATACGTGCAACAGGAGCGACCCGAGATTACCTATCTGCGGCCGCCCAATTTTACCGCACTGGATATTCTCAGCCGCTTCCGCCCCGGCGTTAATTCACCGCAACCGCAACAGGATCCCACACAGGCTTTCTGGTTTCGCGCTAACGGTAAGATGAAAGATCCCAACGATCATTTGCTGGTGGTGGCGTTTCAATCCGATTTGCTGTTTCTGAACACGGCTTTTCATGCGCATCCGTACACGTTGATCGATCCCAATGTGCAGGCTGCCAGCCTTGATCACTGTTTGTGGTTTTATGCTGATGTTGATGCCAGTGAATGGCTTTATTACGATATGCGCAGCCCTGTCACTGGCGGAGGTCGCGGCTTGAATCATGGATTTTTCTATACGGAAGATGGAAAGCTGGTGGCCAGCACGGCGCAGGAAGGTTTGATGCGGATTAAAGACTAAAGAGGACTGAAAACAAAAACGGCAAGCGGTGATGCTTGCCGTTTTATTTGTACTGCCATCCCTAACGGGATCAAAAACTTTCTAGCGAAATTAAATAATCGTGGCTTAGATATAATCGTGGTTTAGATACAATCGTGGCTTAGATAATAGTCCCGACGTCGTTCTTCACAATCCGATCCAGGGCGCGCTCAACCACAGCTGCGATGGTCATCGACGGATTGCAACCGCTGGTGGTTCCCGGCATCAGGGCACCGTCGAGGACGTAGAGTCCTTTTTGCCCCTTCACCCGGCCTTCCAGGTCGCACACAACGTCGATGCACGCGCCACCCAATGGATGCCATGTGCTGTTGACCGTCTTGTTGGTGTTGATCAGCTGGCTCTCCGGGCCTGCCACCGTCGCGATCCGCTCATGAATACGTGCAGCCAGCGCGGCGTCGCCATCTTTGGGCCACTGCAATTCAACCTTGCGGGTGGTCGGGTTGTATTGGAACCGGCCGCGATCAGGACTGACGCCAAAGCCAACCAGCATGGTGGCATTGGTTCCCTTCACGGTCGGTTCCGACACGCCAGCCATACCAGGCACCAGCGATGAAGGAATAGCGGAGGTGAAACTACGCCCTGGGGAAATGGGCGGAATCGACGCCTGAATGATGGTATTGGTCAGTTGATCCGGGTTGTCCCACTCGCGACTACCGTAGATCACGGGGCCGCCCTGCCGTGGGCCGGGATTCTCGGGCATCTTGTTCCAGATGTAGATCTGATCCCCGTTGGTGCCATAGCCTTCACCAAGGCCATCCGGCAGATCAGTGATTTTTCCATGAGCAGCGGCAGAGAGCAGCAG
>DATLII010000030.1:0-5497 GCA_035539495.1 Dongiaceae bacterium | reverse complement strand
GTATTCGGTGGCTCCTGGTGGGGTTATCCCGACGGTCAGCCCGGTTACGTTCCACCTGGCGAAAAATCACCGTGGGATGAATTCCGTGACGACATGGCATCGCCCATCCTGAATCCGGAACAACGTCCATTTGATGGTGCCTGCGGCTGGATCGAAGATTTCGGTTACCTGGCTCCTCCTCTTTACGGTGTCTGGGCTTCGTCACCCTACTTCCACAACGGTTCGGTTCCCACGCTGCGTCAGGTATTGCGTTCGGATGAAAGGCCTGGCATCTGGGCTCGGCAGGACTCGCCAGTGGAAGGTCGCATCAAAGGTTACGACATGAGCCTGAATGCTTATGACATGGGTGAGCACGTAGGCTGGAAACATCGCGAATATTGCAGCCGTTTGGATGATGATCCAGCCGAGTGCAGTGGCCCGGATCGCGTCAAAACCGGTTTGCTGTACCGCATGATCGAAAGCATCAAGGATGACATGTGGCTTGCTGGCTTCATCAGCAAACCCTATGGCACCCAAAAACAGATCGATCGTCGCAAGATCTACAACACGAACGAATTCAGCAACAGCAATGCCGGCCACACCTTCACCGACGTGCTGACCGAAGCTGAAACCCGTGCCGTGATTGAATATCTGAAAACGCTGTAATGATGCATAAAAGGTTGAGGCGCATTCGCCTGCACCTATTGCTGATACTGCCCATGCTATTGGGCAGTATCAGTTTCGGATTGCAGGCAGCACCGGCACCGGATTTCACGCTGCCCCGGCTCGATGGTAGCGAATCTGTGTCGCTGGCATCGTTACGGGGCAAAGTGGTCTATGTGGATTTCTGGGCGTCCTGGTGCGCGCCCTGCACAGTGGCATTGCCGGAAATGGATAAAGTACGCCGCGATTTGCATGCACGCGGTTTCGAGGTGATTGCCATCAACCTGGATGAATCCGAAGCCGATGCTATTCGTTTTTTGCAACGCATGAATCTGTCTTATCCGATTGTCACTGATCCCGCCAAATCAACGCCAACGGCATACAAGATCGCCGGCATGCCCACGGCTTTTCTGATTGATCGTCGTGGCGAATTGCATTCCACTCATGCGGGATTTCGCCCTGGCGACAGCGCCAAACTTCGTCTTACCATCGAACAATTATTGCAGGAGACACCATGAAGAAACTGTTGTTGTTGCCTTTCGTGCTGGTGCTGGCCGCCTGCACCACCACTGAGTCCGTGCAACCCTGGGAGCGCGGCCAGCTGGCCCGCACCGATATGGCCTGGAATACCGATCCACTCCATAACGCCATGCGCGAACACGTCTACACATCCAAGGAAGGTGCCAGCGGCGGTTTGAGCACTGGCGGCGGTGGCTGCGGCTGTTATTGATTGCCGTCATTGATCCGCTTTTTCATGCTCGACTCGCCGAAAAACGTTGAAGACCCAATGCCGTACCAAGGAATCCACCTTCCATGACAACAACAAAAAAACGCAATCCGCTCGCCGCTCTCACCGGCGCAGCCCTGGCCCTGCCTGCCATCGCACAACTGGCGCACGCCGACAGCGCACCGGTCAAAACCGAAGTGGGCTATCGTTACTCGCAATATCAGGAAGATGATCTTTCCCAAAGCCAGATTCTGATCGGCAGCCCCGAGCGCTACGACGTGGACAACCACGCCTTCCGCCTGGTGACGCCGCTGAATGCGCAATTGGGGCTGACGGTCGACGCGTCCTACGAAACCATGTCCGGTGCTTCGGCTTATGGTGTTGCAGAAGATGCCCAAGGCGAACCCAAACTGATCATGACCGGCGCTAGCATCGACGACCGCCGCAACGATGTGTCCGCCAGCCTGCGGCACTATCGCGACAACGGCAGCATCGCTGTCTCTGTCGGCTGGTCTGACGAAAAAGATTACACCGCTTACAACGCTGCGCTGGAAGCAGAGCAGTCATCGGCCGATCGTCTCACCACTTATTCTGGCGGCATCGGCTATTCCAGTGACACGATCGAGCCGGTGCAGGAAGCAGGCATCAATCGCCCCGACTCCGAAGACAAATCCACCATCAACGGATTCGCCGCAATAACGCGGATACTAAGCGCCAGCTGGCAAGTCCAAGGCGGCTTGTTCGCCGGCTTCAATGATGGCTATTTATCGGATGCGTACAAAGCGCGCGACATTCGTCCAGACGAAAGACAGTCGTTCGGTGCAATGGCGCGCTCGCGTTATTTCATGCCGGATCTGCAAGCCGCACTGCACGCAGATTACCGCTACTACAGCGACGACTGGGGTATTCAATCTCATACGCTGGAATTCGCCTGGCATCAGTCACTGACGAAACAACTGCGTCTGGTTCCGTTGCTGCGCTACTACTCGCAAAGCCAGGCGGATTTTTACGTGGACAACGACAGCATCAGTCACACCGGCGATCAGTCTTCGGATTATCGTCTGTCGCCGTTCGGCGCTATCGCCTATGGCCTGGGTCTGGTTTATGAAGAAACCAGCTGGCGTCTCACGGCGAATGTCGAGCGCTATGACAGTGAAGGCGATCTGGCGCTGGAATCCGTCGACCGGGAGAATCCGATGCTGGTGAGTTACACACTGCTGGCGGTGGGTGTAGATTACCGGTTCTGACCTTCCACACAGGATGAACCCATGCCGCATTTTCAAAGCCATTCTTTTCGCGCCATGGGTTCACCCTGCTGCCTGCATTTGTATGCCGATTCAGAACAACATGCACAGCAGGCAGCGCAGGCCGTCGAAGCGGAAGTGCTGCGGCTGGAGCAGAAATATTCCCGCTATCGTGACGACAGCCTGACCGCCGCCATCAATCAGGCCGCCAAAGACGGCGCCAGCATTGAAGTGGACAATGAAACCGCCGCGCTGCTGGATTACGCACACACGGCTTGGCTGCAAAGCGACGGTCTGTTCGACATCACCTCGGGGCTGCTGCGGCGCGTGTGGAATTTCCGCTCCGGCAAGATTCCTACCCAAAAAGAAATCGATCTGCTGCTGCCACACATCGGCTGGGGCAAAGTCGGCTGGCACAATCCCCTGCTCAACTTCGTCCATCGCGGCATGGAATTGGATTTCGGCGGCTATGTGAAGGAATACGGCGCCGACTGCGCTGCGGCCGTGGCTCAGCAACAAGGCATCCAGCATGGCCTGATCGAATTGGGCGGCGACATCCGCGTGATAGGCCCGCATCCAGATGGGCGCCCTTGGTCCGTCGGTATCCGTCATCCACGAACATCCGGCCAAGTGCTGGCGCAAATCGCGTTAACCAACGGTGCCATCGCCAGCAGCGGCGACTACGAACGCTGCATCGAACTCAACGGCAAGCGCTACGGCCATATTCTGGATCCTCGCAGCGGTTGGCCAGTGCAGGGGCTGATCAGCGTCAGCGTGGTGGCCAATCACTGCCTGCTGGCCGGCAGTGCCACCACCATCGCGCTGCTGCGAGGCGACCAGGGTACCGATTGGCTCGACAGCCTGGATCTGCCCTGGCTGGCCATGGACCAACAAGGCAACCTATACGGAACGCTGCAGGATTCGGTATCATCCGCCGATGCCTGAATTCAACGATCCTTCCATACCGAACGCCGCCCCCAACACCGAGCGCCAGCGTCATGTCTTTTCCGTATCGGAACTGAACAACGCGGCGAAATTTCTGCTGGAGAACCAGTTTCCCGCCGTCTGGCTGGAAGGGGAAATTTCCAATCTGGTGCAACCGCGTTCCGGTCATATTTATCTAACACTGAAAGATGACGGCGCCCAACTGCGTTGCGCCATGTTCCGCGGCAACAATCTGCATCTGAATTTCCGCCCGCGCGATGGTGAGCAGGTGCTGGTGCGAGGCCGTCTCAGCCTGTATGCGCCGCGCGGTGATTACCAGCTCATCATCGACCACATGGAACAGGCCGGGCTGGGCGCACTGCAACGGGCTTTCGAACAACTGAAAGCCAAACTGGCGGCCGAAGGCCTGTTCGACGAACATCGCAAACGGCAAGTGCCGCTGCGGCCAGGACGCATCGGCGTCATCACCTCCCCGACCGGCGCAGCCATTCACGATATTCTCAGCGTATTGCGGCGACGCTTCCCGCTCACCGAAGTCATCCTCTATCCCACGCTGGTACAAGGCAATGACGCGCCCGCGCAAATCTGTGCCGCTCTCGCCCGTGCCAACACCCGCAACGAATGCGACGTACTGATCGTCGGACGCGGCGGCGGTTCGCTGGAAGATTTGTGGTGTTTCAACGATGAAAAGCTCGCGCGCGCCATCGCCGCCAGCGCGTTGCCCGTCGTGTCTGCCGTGGGCCATCAGATCGATTTCACCATCGCTGATTTTGTCGCTGATCTGCGCGCACCCACGCCGTCCGCCGCTGCGGAATTGCTGAGCGCCGATGCGGAAGAATTGCAGTCCACCCTCGCGGGCTACGAACAATGGCTGGCAGATTACATGCTGGGCCTGCTGGAAACCCGGCGTCAGCATCTGCAATGGCTCAGTCGCCAGCTGAAGCATCCTGGCAAACGGTTGGAAGAACACGCGCAGCGCCTGGATGAGCTGGACCTGCGTCTGCGTCAATCCATGCAGCGGCGCCTGCAGTTGCAGCAAAGTCACCTGAACACCGCCCGCGCCCGCTTGCAATCCCACACCCCCGTGCACGCACTGCTGGCCTGTCGCAAACAACTGGACAATCTGGCCACCAGCCTGCGCAAAGCCATGCAGACACGGTTACAGCAGGACAGTCGCGGAATCGGCCATCTGGCACAACGCCTCAACAGTGTGAGTCCACTTAACACGCTGGGCCGCGGTTACTCCATTCTGCAAACCACCGACGGCTCCCTGGTGCAGAACGCACAGCAGGTAAAACCCGGCGATCAATTACGGGCCCGTTTGCGGCAAGGCGAATTGCATGTCACCGTGGCGGACGTCATTTCCGCCCAATAGCCGTTACATCCTGAAAATACCCGCTGTTCAGCTTCACCTCGTCGGGTTACCGCGTCCGCAGATCATCCGGCCCTAACGTCGCTAGTCCCGGATTCCGCGCGCCGCATTGTGAGCACCCACCTTTCCCGTTATGCTTGCTGGCAGCTTCGACAAGGGATCCATCATGGCCAAAGACACAAAAAACACCCCCAGTTTCAACCACACTCAAGACGCCGCTCCCGAATATGTTGAAGTGATTCTGTGGCACCGCGTGGTGCTGGCCCTCGGCACCTTGGTGATTGCACTGGCCGGCATTGGCTATCTGCTGTTTGGCTGGATGCAGACCGCAGAAAATAAGCCTGATATGGACGTGGTGACCCTGTCACCCGATCAGCTCGAACCACCTGCTGCGATTCCAGAATCGACGACGAAAGCAACCACCGCTGCCATTGAGACACAAGAACCCGCCCTGGCGACCTCAGCAACAGAAGAAGTCGCTGCCGAAACTGCGCCTGTACAACCGACGCAAACGGAAAGTACTGCCACCCCCAAACGGGAAGCGAAAGCGATTGCAGCGGACTCCGC
>DATLII010000029.1:0-3800 GCA_035539495.1 Dongiaceae bacterium | reverse complement strand
GCTCAGGATCGGGTGAGCGATGGCGCTGTATGCAGGGCTGGGATGTGATGGTGCTCTCATTTCAGGCAAGGGTGGCTCCGGTCGCGATACCGTCATGACAATCTGCAATGACAAGAGGAATCCGGCTTAACACTGTGATCTGATTCGGGATCGGCCAAGCCAAAGATAGATCGTTTGAGAAAGGGCAACCCAAACTATCGTTGACTTCCCACACAAAGCGTATATGATCTGAAGAGCTGGAAAGTACGGCTAGTATTTATGTTAAACCATTGCGAAGTCCCATGTCAGTACCTCGTCCTGTTCTCATAAGTCATTCCATCACTGCTTCAGCTAAAACTCCGTGTACTCTGGTGCGGGCCCCCGCTTGCGTCCAGAACACAATCAATCAAGTGCAATATAGGATTTAGAACATGTCCACCACCACCGGCACCGTTAAATGGTTCAACGAAAGCAAAGGTTTTGGTTTCATCGAGCAGGACAACGGCCCTGACGTTTTCGCCCACTTCAGCGCCATCGTTGGCACTGGCTTCAAGACCCTGGCTGAAGGTCAACGCGTGCAGTTCACCGTGACCAAGGGCCAGAAAGGTCCTCAGGCTGAAAACATCACCGTAATCAAGTAAGCCACGGTGTAGACCGCAAGGTCTTAGAAAAAAGGCAACCCTCGTGGTTGCCTTTTTTCGTTATGCCCGTTTATTCAGTTTTTCCGCACCGCCTATGGTTGCGCTGCAGTACCACTCTGTTCTTCACGCCAGGCTTCCAGGCGTACGCGCAACTCGCCTAGATATTGTAAGGTGTCTGCCGACAGGTTTAGGTCAAATCGCTCCACTCTTCGCTGCAGGATTTTCTCGGGCTGCAGCTGATCCGGCAGCACGTGCCATCCATGAGGATTAAGCAGACGCGCCTGCCAAGCCCCATAACGCTTGTACGGCAACTGCTCATTCCGGCAATGCACCAATGAGCGCGGCACCCGTTGCAGCAGGATTTCGCTGCGCACCACCGGGCAATTCACCGCCTCACTCCAACCGCTGTCCACATAATCCTGCCAACGGAAAGATTGCGTCTGCACCCAGCGTTCATCTTTGCATTGGATGTAGGGGGTGGATTGTCGATGCGTTAACGGATCGAGCTGGTCCGCCAATACCTTGTTCCAGAAACGCAGCCCCTGAAAATTGGCTGTCAGGTCCGCATAGGAAAATACGCCGGTGGTCTGTGCGCCAAAATAGACGGCCTCCGACCATTCACCAAACAACAGCGCACTGTCGACGGATTTTTGCAGTTGTTCGGTTACCAGAAAATAGCTATAGCCTTCCGTGAAAAAATGACCCAGTTTGTCGGTACCCATTTCCACGCCAGCCAGTCTGATCACGGCAGCCATGCGACCGGTCAATACCAGAGTCGGCGACGACGGCCAGTCAAAGTCATGATAAATGGACTGCTCGAACAGCACGCGACGCCGCGCCACCTGCGCATCGGCTTCCGCAAACGATTCCATCTGGCCAATCATCGAACGCGCCAGGTGACCGACTAACGCATCGTATAAACGTGTTTCGTTACAACCCGGTTCGATCCAGCGCGAACCCAGTTTTTCCACCACCATGACCCGGCTGTTCGCGCGCTCCACGGCCTGTTGCAGCAGACGATTCACTTCCGCATCCAAAACGGCGGCACTATCTGTCAGTGTTGCCGGCTCGCCAGAAGGCACCGTGAACTGATCCACCTCCGCAGCCTGCAATAGCGAAAGGCCGGGCAGAAAAGCCAGGACCAGAGGCAACCAACGGCAGAGGCGGAAATCAACAGCACGCATGTGGAGGGTGTACGCCGAGGTGATGGGAAAAGACAGCCCTGGCGTATGCCAGGGCTGTACTGGTCTGCTTAGCCTTGCGGCCGCATATGCGGGAACAGAATAACGTCGCGGATCGAGGGAGAATCGGTAAACAGCATTACCAGGCGATCGATGCCAATGCCCTCCCCTGCTGTCGGCGGCAAGCCGTATTCCAGCGCTGCGATGTAATCCGCGTCGAAATGCATGGCTTCGTCGTCGCCGGCATCCTTGTCTGCCACCTGTTTCTGGAACCGCTCTGCCTGGTCTTCCGCGTCATTCAACTCGGAGAAGCCATTGGCGATCTCGCGGCCACCGACGAAAAATTCGAAGCGGTCAGTGACGAACGGATTGCTGTCGCTGCGGCGGGCCAACGGCGAAACCTCGGTGGGGTATTCGGTGATGAAGGTGGGATCCTTCAGCTGGCCTTCCACGGTTTTTTCGAAAATCTCGATCTGCAGCTTGCCCAGGCCGTAGGATGCCTTCACCGGAATGTGCAGCTTCGCGCACACGGCTTTAGCGGCGTCGATGTTGTCGATATCGCCCGGCTTCAGATCCTGGTTGTAGTGCAGGATGGAATCGAACACTGACAGACGTGTGAACGGCGCGCCGAAATCGTAGGTCTCGCCTTGATACGGAACCTGAGTGGTGCCCAGCACATCCTGCGCCAGCGTGCGCAGCATGTCTTCCGTCAGGTCCATCAGGTCCTTGTAATCCGCATAGGCCTGGTAGAACTCCAGCATGGTGAATTCCGGATTGTGCCGGGTGGACAGACCTTCGTTGCGGAAGTTGCGGTTGATTTCGAACACGCGCTCGAAGCCGCCCACTACCAGCCGTTTCAGGTACAGCTCGGGCGCGATACGCAGGAACAATTCCATGTCCAGCGCGTTGTGGAAGGTGACAAAGGGACGCGCGGTGGCACCACCGGGAATCACCTGCATCATGGGGGTTTCCACTTCCATGTAACCGCGGGTTTTCAGGTAGTCGCGAATACCGTCGACGATGGCGCTGCGAATGCGGAAGGTGTTGCGCACTTCTTCATTGACGATCAGGTCCACATAGCGCTGGCGATACCGCATTTCCTGGTCGGACAGGCCTTTGTGTTTATCCGGCAGCGGACGCAGGGATTTCACCAGGTGATCGCACTGCTCGATGTTGACGTAAAGATCGCCCTTGCCGGAACGGTGCAGAGCGCCAGATACGCCGACGATATCGCCCAGATCCCAGGTTTTGATGTCGTCGAGGGTTTCTGCGCCAAGGCCTTTGCGATCCACGTACAGCTGGATGCGGCCGCTCATGTCCTGGATGACGATAAAGGCGCCGCGATTCAGCATCACACGTCCAGCCACGCTGACCTTGATGTTCTGTTCAGCCAGGGCTTCCTTGGTGGCGTCGGCGTACTGCTTCTGCAACTCACCGCAATAATGTTCGCGGCGGAAGCTGTTGGGAAATGCGTTGCCCTGCTCACGCTTGCGCGCCAGTTTGGCGCGGCGCTCGGCGATGAGTTTGTTTTCGTCCTGTTCGGGAACTTGGTTCTGCTCGGTCATGGTTTTGCCTACTTTTACAGCCCCGACTTCAGGCTCGCCTCAATAAATTCATCCAGATCCCCATCCAGTACCGCGCTGGGGTTGGAATTTTCCACGCTGGTGCGCAGATCCTTGATACGGGATTGATCCAGCACGTAGGAACGGATCTGGCTGCCCCAGCCGATATCAGACTTGGAATCTTCCAGAGCCTGCTTTTCGGCGTTCTGCTTCTGCACTTCCAGTTCGTACAATTTCGCGCGCAACTGTTTCATCGCGAAATCCTTGTTCTTGTGCTGGGAGCGCTCGGCCTGACACTGCACCACGGTATTGGTGGGCACGTGGGTGATCCGCACGGCGGATTCTGTCCGGTTAACGTGCTGACCGCCGGCGCCGCTGGCACGGTAGACGTCGATGCGCAGATCCGCCGGGTTGATCTCGATCTCAATGTTGTCGTC
>DATLII010000028.1:0-3104 GCA_035539495.1 Dongiaceae bacterium | reverse complement strand
TGAACACGCCTGAGCGCAATATTTCCACTGCAGAAGACCCCGTTGAGATCAATTTGGAAGGCGTTAACCAAGTCAACATGAACAATAAAGTGGGGCTGAATTTCGGCACCGCACTACGGGCGTTTCTGCGGCAGGATCCTGACATCGTAATGGTGGGCGAGATACGGGACTTGGAAACCGCCGAGATAGCAGTCAAGGCCGCTCAGACTGGACACCTCGTGCTGTCCACTCTCCACACTAACAGCGCACCTGAAACCCTCACCCGTCTGCGCAACATGGGTGTACCCGCCTTTAACATCGCCACGTCAGTGTCGTTGATCATTGCCCAACGACTGGCTCGTCGTCTGTGCAAGCACTGCAAGAAGCCACTTGATGTGCCCAGAGATACGCTTATAGCGGAAGGCTTTAAGGAAAGCGAAATTGGTAGCTTTACTCTCTATGGCCCAGCGGGATGCGACAAATGTGTGAACGGATACAAAGGCCGGGTGGGAATCTATGAAGTGGTTAAAATAACGGACAAGATTTCACGCATTATAATGGAAGATGGCAACTCAATTCAGATTGCAGACGCCGCGCGCTCCGAAGGCTTCAATGACTTGCGCGCCAGCGGTCTGAAGAAAGTCAAAGATGGCTTAACCAGCCTGGCAGAAGTCAACCGTGTAACGACAGGACACTAAGAATGGCTACGGCAGCTCAGGTCAAGACCAAACCCGTCCCGAAAAAGGTGGCTGAACCCAAGGTCCAGTTGTTCCTGTGGGAAGGCACCGACAAGCGCGGCAACAAGGTGAAGGGTGAGCTGCCCGGGCAGAACATGACCCTGGTAAAAGCGGAACTGCGAAAACAAGGGATCATGGCTAACAAGGTGAGAAAGAAACCCACCGCGTTATTTGGTCAGCGTAAAAAAAAGATTACGCCAATGGACATCGCGGTATTCACCCGCCAGCTGGCCACCATGATGAAAGCGGGTGTGCCCCTGGTCCAATCATTCGATATCGTCGCAGAGGGACACGATAATCCGTCCATGCGCGAGCTGCTGTTGAGAATCAAAGCCGATATCGAAGGCGGTAATAACCTCGCTAATTCTTTGAAGCAACATCCTGCTTACTTTGACGATTTATTCTGCAGCCTGGTGGAATCCGGGGAGCAGTCTGGCGCACTGGAAACCATGCTGGACCGCATTGCTATTTATAAAGAAAAAACGGAGGCATTGAAGGCCAAGATTAAGAAAGCCGTGAAATACCCCATTGCAGTTATCTGTGTGGCCGTCATTGTTACCGTCATCCTGCTCGTAAAGGTTGTTCCCACCTTTCAGGAGCTGTTCGAAGGTTTCGGCGCAGAGCTACCCGCATTCACTCAAATGGTTATTGATATGTCAGAATGGCTGCAGGAATGGTGGCTTCTGATGATAGTAGCAATGATCGGCGGAGCTTTTGCATTTATTGAAGCAAAAAAACGGTCTCCAGCATTCAACGACTCACTTGATCGGTTGTCGTTGCGCCTTCCCGTGGTTGGAGACATTCTATTTAAAGCTACCATTGCGCGCTTTGCGCGCACGCTGGCCACCACATTCTCCGCAGGCGTCCCTCTCGTAGAAGCTCTGGAATCTGTCGCAGGTGCTACAGGAAACGTGATCTACCGCAACGCCGTTCTAAAAATAAAGGAAGATGTTTCCAGCGGAACTCAGCTTAACTTCTCCATGAAAGCCAGCGGTATTTTTCCAGCCATGGCAGTGCAGATGAACGCCATTGGCGAAGAATCCGGCGCACTAGACACCATGCTCGATAAAGTCGCGTCTTACTATGAAGCCGAGGTAGACAACGCCGTCGATGGCCTCACCAGCCTGCTGGAACCTATAATCATGGCCGTACTCGGCGTCCTCGTCGGCGGCCTGATCATCGCCATGTACCTTCCCATCTTCCAACTGGGTTCCGTGGTATAAGGCTCATCACAACAAATGCAAAACCTCATCACCTACTTCACCCTCAACCCCGACTTTTTCGTCGGGGTTGTTGTTTTATTCGGCCTGATGTTCGGCAGTTTTTTCAATGTCGTTATCTATCGCTTACCCATCACGATGCAGCTCGAATGGCTGACCAATGCCCGTGAATTTCTGCAAGAAGTATTCGGCCGTGACCTGCCACCAGACTTGCAGCAGCACCCGCAAAAACTGCCGCAACCACCCTTTGACCTGATCAAACCCAACTCCACCTGCCCGCATTGCGGCCACGCCATCCGCTGGCACGAGAACATCCCCCTGGTCAGCTACATCCGCCTCAAAGGCCGCTGCAGCGCCTGCAAGACCCGAATTTCCCCCCGCTATCCGATTATCGAGCTGGTCACGGGCCTGCTGTCCGGATTCGTCGCCTGGAAACTGGGTTTCACCTGGGAAACCGCCGCAGCGCTGGTGTTCACCTGGAGTCTGATCTGCCTCACCATGATCGACTTCGATCATCAATTGCTACCAGACCAGATCACCCTGCCACTGCTCTGGCTGGGCTTGCTGGTGAACATCGGCGGAATGTTTGCCACGTTGCAGGAAGCCGTTCTCGGCGCAGTAATCGGTTATCTGTCGCTGTGGAGCATCTACTGGATCTTTAAGATACTCACCGGCAAGGAAGGCATGGGCTACGGCGATTTCAAACTGCTGGCCGCCCTGTGTGCTTGGATGGGCTGGCAGGCATTGCCGCTGATTGTGCTGTTGTCGTCGCTGGTGGGATCCATCATCGGTATCAGCCTGATTGTCATCAAGGGGCGCGACCGCAACATACCCATTCCTTTCGGCCCCTACTTGGCCATCGCCGGCTGGATCGCGTTTTTCTGGGGCGACGCCATCGTTCGCTACTATCAACGCGGTTTTATGTAAGCGGAAGCTGTTATCAGCAACCAGCGCTCGCTAACTCCTGCTTCCAGCAGCGGGCAATACGCAGAAAACTTTACTTGCCCTTCCCAGCAAGCAAAAATAGCCTCCTGAATCAGGCGGCCAGTTGCCGCGCGAAATAAAAAGCAGGTGAAGTCCATGTTGGTCATAGGGGTGACGGGCGGCATTGGCAGCGGTAAAACTGCAGCCACCGACCGGTTTCAAGCGCTGGGAATCAAAGTGGTAG
>DATLII010000027.1:0-4004 GCA_035539495.1 Dongiaceae bacterium | reverse complement strand
ATATTGTAAACACCACTTTGCAGCAGTTGGAGTACTTGATTGCCGGCGTTGTCGTTGCGATCTGTATTTTTGGATGATCCCGACGAGCCGCCGCCACAGGCAGTCAAGGCCGTGACGGCAAGCACCAGCAGGGAGCGCTGAAAATGTGTGTTCATGAAGGAAACCTTATCGAATGCTATTAACTAACGTTTCTCTCGCTGCCCCCTGAAAAGGTGGGCCAGCGATGACATTAGACAGGCTGCCAGGGGCATTTGTCGCCCCCTGATTTGTTGGCTTTTTGCGTCGATATGAGGATCAAAACGGCTTCGTCACCGCCAAAAACACCACCGCCGGCATGAACACAATAATCAGAGGCGTGCTCACTTTCAAAAACACCCAATGCAATCTCACCGCCCGCTCGTACTTCTCCGGCAGATTCCGTTTGCGCAGTTTTTCCTTGTTCCCGCCAAAGTGCGACAGCCAGTAATCGCACACTTCCATCGGAATAAAGATCAACAACACGATTGCCAGTTTCGCCAGCAGCCATTTGAAATCCAGATTCCAGGGGCCGATGAAATACAGCAGCGGGCCGGTGATCAGAATGACGGGGAAGGCAATGTGTTCCAGCACTACACCTTTGTCGAATTGCTCGATGGCCCAGTTGCGGCGCTGGATCGCCTGGGTGTCCTGAGGATTTTTCTCCCAGCGTACGAACGCGCCTTTCACGTACCAGGAATAGGCTACGGCGGTACTCCAGCCCCAGATCATCACAAAAAACACATGAACGAATTTGATGTACAGGTAGAGGGGGGCGAGGGTGATGCGCAGGCTGTCCAGCAGGGCTGCTTCGGGCATGGACGTACTTCTCCGGTTTGTTTTTTGGGCAATGGTGCCTGTGCGCTTCATTAATGTCAATAAAATTGACGTGTTGTTGAGTTGTCCTTACAGTACAGCCCCTTAGCGGTCTTCAAATAACCAAAAATGGGGAATGAGATGGACATTTTGGAATGGGTATTGGGCGTGTTTTTCCTGATGACGGGCTTGCTGAAGCTGTTTGGCCATGCGCACATGAAAAAAGAATTCCGTCGCTTTCAATACCCGTTCTGGCTGATGCGGTTGGCAGGCGCTATTGAAACCGTGGCGGCGCCGGGGCTGTTATTGGGCCTGTGGCTGCCGATGTGGACGTTGTTGGGGGCTGTGTTGCTGAGTTGCGTGATGGTGGGAGCGACCTATATCAATTTCACCAAGCGCCCGCCGGCATTTGGCTGGGGGACGCTGGTGATTCTGGGCCTGTGTGTGCTGGTGGTGTGGGGGCGTCGCGATCTGATCAGCCCGTGGATTTGACGGTGTCGATCGTGGGCGGCGCTGCCACCCAACGATTGCGGCCGGACTGCTTGGCGCGGTACAGCGCGCTATCGGCACTGGCCACCAGTTGATCGCAGGAAGCCTCTGCCGTGGGAATCACCGAATCCACGCCGATACTGACCGTGATGTGCAAGGTTTCCCGCTCCCATACATACAATTTGGCTGCGGCCGCTTGCACGACGGTTTCTGCAACATGGGTTGCGCCGGTCAGTGGGGTATCCGGCAGTAATATCGCAATTTCCTCGCCGCCGTAGCGCGCGATGACGTCGCCGGGGCGATGCACCAGGCTGCGTAGCAATGCGGCCAGTTCTTTCAACACACGGTCGCCGCACTGATGGCCGTGGGAATCGTTGATGTGCTTGAAATGATCCACGTCGATGATCAGCAGCGACAGCGATTGCTGCTTGCGCAAGGCCACTTGCCAGTATTCCGCCAGGCGTGTGTCGAATACACGGCGATTGAACAGATCGGTCAGCGCATCCTTGGAGCTGAGTTGCTCCAGTTCCTGGTTGGCTTTTTCCAGATTCAGCAGTGTGCGTTCCAGATCGGCGGTGCGCTCATCCACCAGTTTTTGCAGACCTTCCCGTTGCCGGATTTCCAGTTGCAGGGTTTGTTCTTTCGCTTGTCGCGTTTCCACTTCCCGTTGCAATGCCAGTTCTTGCGCGCGAATCCGTTCGGAACGTTCCAGGTTGATATTGTTGAGCGCCCATTCCTTTTCCTTGCGTTCCATGTTGATCCGGAACGACAGCGCGAACGAGAAAATCAGTATTTCCAACGTTATGCCGATGCGCAATCCGTAACTGGCGAGGAAATCGTTATAGAAAATGCCCGTGCGGGACAATACAAACAGCAGAATAAACATGAACAACAGACCCCAACCCACCAGCACGATCTGCGCTGAGCGCGAACCGCGCCAGGACAACATGCAAACCGTGGTGAAGGTGATCACCATGGAGATGGACACGTTCAATGCCATCAGGCTGACGATGGTTTGGTACTGGCCGAATAGCAGGCCCACACACAAGAGGCCGTGAATGATGAGCAACACGCGATAGGCCAACCACAAACGCGGCGCCTGCTCATGAAAACGTAGAAACTCGCGAAAGAAAAACGCGATGGACAGGAAGATCAGCATCGACACCCAGGGAATGCTGAAGTGGTGAACCAACGGATGTTCCGGGAAGAAATATTCGTACAGTAATCCTTGCTGGCTCAGGAAGAACAGCAGCATGGAAACCACGTAGGCGACGTAAGACAGATAGGACCGATCACGCAGGATCAGATAGAGCGCCAGCGAATACGCCGCCATGATGATCAGAAAACCATGAAACACGCCGTCCACCAGCGAGCGGCGATCACTCAGAATGCTGTGGTCGAACAGGTTGGTAAGTGACAGCGGCAATTCCATCGCTTCGGTGCTGTCGACATACATCAGAATTTGATAGTGGCCGTCGGATTGCAGCTCCAGCGGAAATTGAAAACGGGCACTTTCCATTGGGCGTTCGCTGAAGGGCAGGCGATCACCGGTGTGCCAGCTTTTCAGCAGCACGTCGTTGCGATACAGGTATAGATCCACGCGATCAATCAGCGCGTTGCCCAATTCGAGAATCCAGTATTTGTGCGTGATTTCCTGGGTGGTGAAATCCACGCGGAACCAGAGAGGTTGATGCTGGAATCCCAGGCTGATAGTGGCACTGTCGTTTACTTTCCATTGTTCTAACGGAAGCTCACGGATGGCGTCAGGTGCGATAACATCGTTGGCGGCCGCATAGTGCACGCTATTGCCAATTTTGACGAGCTGGGTGAATGGCGTCAGCGTAAAAACGTTGCCCGCTGCCGTGTCGGATGCAACGATGTCATTTGCAGTGCTGCCAAGCGTTGCGTGAGATGCGATACACAGCCACACAGCGCAAATCCAGCAGAGTTGGCGAGCGAAAAAGCGGAAGGCCATTGCCACATCTTTCTTGAGGGATACATTTTCAGTATAGGAAGCAGTGGTGTTGGCGCAACAAATCAGACGAGTGGAGCAACATTAACGATTTTCGCGAAGAATGTGACTGCGGGTCACCGGTGTTTCACTGGCAGTGATTTCCGCAGTGCTTTGCGCACGCCCCAGTGGCCCGCCACAAATAATATCAGTGCCATCAATCCCCACAACGCAGCAATAAAGCCGAATAAATCCGGCGCTTTCATCAGAGTGGTCATCAATGAATCCTGATAGTAGAAGAACCATTCGTGATCCGCGGGGAAAATGTGTGTGTGCAGCCAATAGAACGTGGCGGTGGGTCCGAAGATCACCAGCACCAGGCCCACCACCAGTAGCAGGCCACCCAGGCCGAGCAGGATTTGTTTACCGCCCGGGGCTGGCAATTCGCGCCAGCGCATGAAGGCCAAGGTGCCCAGCAACACCACCAGGCACACCCAGGCTACGTGATCGAACAGATCGATCAGATTTGCCACGTCTTGCAGATGGATCGCTTCCGCTTCCCGCAACAGTGGATAATCAGTATGGCGCGTGGTGGTGTAGCGTATTTCACGCAGGCCTTCGCCGTCGTTCTGAATGGCGCGCACGATTTCACTGAACAGTCGTTTCTGTTCCCGCACGGTGGTCAGCGCAAAGTCCTGCTTGTAGCGATTTTCGGGGCCGAAAGTCTCTACAT
>DATLII010000026.1:0-11462 GCA_035539495.1 Dongiaceae bacterium | reverse complement strand
GATATCGCCGTTAAAACGCGCTTCACCGTCCGGCGACGTTTTGCGTTCCTGCACCACATTACCTTGCGCATCCATGATCGAAACGGAAATGCCATCCAATGATTTGCCCGTTTCCAGCGACGACGCCAGCACCACCAGCTCACCCGGATACTGACGCGCGTGCAAGCCCACATCGGTCACCACGAAATAGGTGACATAGCGGCGGTAATCGTACGTGCCCGCCTCATCCATCACCGCCACGTAGAAGCCGGGTTCCTGCAACTGCGGAATGTCTTCCACCGGAATGGATTTTTTCACCAGCGTATTGGCCGGCGCTTCCAGATCAAACCGGCCGCTGTAGGCCAGCTCGCCCCACTGGCGCAACTGGTCGTAACGGTAGAAACGACTCTGGTAGCTTTCACTCAGGTGACGGTAGAAATCCGCCACGTGACTCAACTCCAGGCGATGGAAGTCGATGTTCACTTCCTTCACATTAATTGCGGTGACGGGAATGCCGTTGGTGAGGTGGGCGGGCAACACACTGCCTTCACTGGCGAAGCCCACCGCGGGGTTTACATCACGGGTGGTAATCTGACGGGTGACGGATTCCTTCAGCTCGGCATTGGTCAGTGCCGTCAGGCCGTTGTGCACCGTCACCTCATAATTGGTGCGCGGCGCGCTGGCGGGAAAATACAACGTGCGGCGATCATCGCCCAACACCCAGGCACCATCCACCGTCGCGCCCTGGGTCAGGCTGACGGCCAGAAAACGTTGGAAATCACTTTTCGGATCCAGCGGCACCGATAATGTCACCGACAGTGCGTTCTTGCCCTGCCATTCCCGTTCCGACACATCCAGCACCGTCAGCTCGGTACCGGCATAGCGTTCGCGCAACGTCTCCAGCGACTCGACGGGCGCGCTCTTGCCGCCGTTCGCGGGTGGTTCGTTGGAATCGGAACAGGCAGCAAGGAACAGCCCTAGAAAAATGACAAGCAGCAACCGGCGGATGATCACAGACATCTCCCTGTAGGTAGTGGGCCCGGCGAGGCAGTGGGGGTTGGCAATACTATAGTCAATTCAGCACACTGCATTGTGGCGAATTAAGGCAAGCGCACGATAAATCCTGAACTTGTTCGCCTTGACACCCCCCACCCGACCACTACCATAGCGTTAAATCCGCTGCCAGCTGCCCGCATGAATCGATTCCGCTCGCTGTTCCTACTCAGTATTCCGGTCCTGGCATTGGGCAGCGTGTTCCTGTTGTACGGTTTGCTGTCGCTGCTGTTGTTTCACGACCAGATCCATCTGCCTTTTTTCACGCTGGCTGCCGCCATGTTGGCCATCGGGGTTGCGGCGCTGTTCGGCCTCACTCGCCGGCTGGAAAATGTGAGCTATCGCGAGTCGCTGCTGTTCGTCACCCTGACCTGGATCATATTGGGTGTGCTGGGCGGCCTGCCCTTCATGTGGATCAACGGCCTCAGCTTCACCGACGCCACGTTTGAATCCGTGTCCGGCATCACCGCCACCGGCGCCACTGTGATCACTGGCCTGGATGGCCTGCCAAAAACCCTGCTGCTGTACCGTCAGTTCCTGCACTGGATGGGCGGATTGGGGGTCATCATTTTCGTGGTGGCGATCATGCCAATGCTGAACATCGGCGGCATGCGTCTATACAAAGCGGAAACGCCGGGGCCAGTAAAAGGTGAAAAGCTGGCACCACGCATTTCCCACACCGCGCGCTACCTGTGGTACGTGTATCTGGTGATCACGCTGGCCTGTGTGGTGGCGTTCTGGCTGGCGGGCATGAGCTTGTTCGACGCCGTAGCCCACGCCTTTGCCACCGTCTCTACCGGCGGCTTTTCCACACACGATGCCAGCTTCAGCTATTTCAACAGCGCTACCATCGAAGCGGTGGCCATGGTGTTCATGCTGCTGGGCGCGATGAACTTCGGTCTGCATTTCGTGGTGTTCAACAACCGCCGCCTGTCCATGTATTGGCGCGACGAGGAAACCCGCTGGCTACTCGGCATCATTCTGAGCGCGATCGTGGTTGCCACCCTTTGCATCTGGGCCGAGGGCGACTACGACCTGCTCACCAGCCTGCGCCATAGCGCGTTCCAAGTAATATCGTTCATCACCAGCACCGGCTTTTTTTCCACGGATTACACGGTATGGCCCGGCGCCGTGATTCTGCTGTTAGTGATCCTGCAATACGTGGGTGGCTGCGCCGGCTCCACCTCGGGCGGGAATAAAGTGGTGCGCAACGCCATCACCATGAAAGCGATCTTTCTGGAAGTGAAATACCTGATTCATCCGCGCGGCGTGTTTTCGCTGAAATTCAATCGGCGGCCGGTGGACCGTGATGTCATGGATTCGGTGAAGGCTTATATGTTTTGCGCGGCCGCACTGACGGTGCTGCTGACGCTATTGCTGATGGCGACGGGATTGGATTTTCTGACAGCGCTGTCCGGGGTGTCGGCCAGCCTGAACGTAGGCGGTGTGGCGTTTGGCGCGGTGGGGAGCAATTTCATTCCACTGAACGATGTTGCTACCTGGATTCTGACCGCCACCATGATTCTGGGGCGGTTGGAGTTTTTTACGGTGCTGGTGTTGTTGCATCCGGCGTTCTGGCGGCGGTGACGGGCTGAACGAGCCGCTAGTCACAACCGCAACTCACCCGCCCGAATTCGCGCCAGCACCCCAGCATCCAGCGGCTGATAACCCGCATCCTTGCCGGCAAAATAAAACAGCGGATCTTTCACCTGCTCCGGATCAAAACCTTCGTTCTTCAATTCCACTTTGCGGTTTTTGAACGTCCCGGTGATTTCGTGTTCTTCCCGCACGCGCAGGAACAGCGGCACCGCATAGACCGGCAGATGTTGCGCCAGGCTGTCCGCCACCGCCTGCAGATCGAACTCCGCCAGCGGCACCCGCAGCGTGATCGCCGCCATGCCAGCGCGGCCGTCGGCGTTGGGCACTTGCACGCCGTACACCACCGCCTGTTCCACCTGCTCGAACTGGTTCAGCGCCGACTCCACTTCCGTGGTGGCGACGTTTTCGCCTTTCCAGCGGAAGGTGTCACCCAGCCGGTCCACAAACTGAATGTGGCGGAAACCCTGATCGCGCACCAAGTCTCCGGTGTTGAACCAGTGATCACCCCGCGCAAATACGTTGTGGAACAGTTTTTTCTCGGACGCTTTTTTGTCGGTATAACCGTCAAAAGGCATGCGGCTATTGACCTGGGAGATCAGCAGGCCCACACCACCGGCGGGTACACGCTGCAGAAAACCCTGGCTGTCGCGCACCGGCTGCTCGGTTTCCGGGTCGCAGGCCACGATGGCATATGGCAACGGGCAAAATCCCGCAGTGCCATCCAGGTTGAATGCGTTGATGAAACCCAGGTTGCATTCGCTGGCACCATAAAATTCAGCAATGCGTTGAATGCCGAAACGCTGTTTGAATTCGTTCCAGATTTCGGGCCGCAAACCGTTGCCGATGATCACCCGCACGCGGTGATGGCGATCATCCTGGGATGGCGTCTGATTCAGCAGATAACGGCACAGCTCGCCGATATAACAGAAGGCGGTCGCGTTGTGCTGACGCACTTCCTTCCAGAAACCGGACGCGCTGAATTTGCGGGTCAGCGCCAGGCAGGCACCGCTGCCAAGCACGGCGGCCCAGCTCACGGTCAACGCATTGTTGTGATACAGCGGCAGCGGTGCGTACAGCACATCTTCAGGATGCAGGCGCAGCGCCATCATGCCCACACCGGACATCCCCTGCAGCCAGCGGTAGTGCGTCATCACCGATGCTTTCGGCATGCCCGTGGTGCCGGAAGTGAAAATATAAAAGCAGGGCTGCTTCATTTTCACTTTGGTGGTGGCGACCGGATTGCGATCCGGCATGGCGCGGATTTCCTGCTCCAGATCGGAATAGCCGGGAGGCCGCTCAAATTGCTTATCGGGGGAATTACTATTGGGTAGCCAGTAATGCCAGATGTCGCGATCCTGCAGCGGGCTGAAGGGCGTGGTTTCCAGCGCGGCTACGCTTTCCGCCGACGTCACCATCAACTTGGGTTTGATCAACCCGATGCTATGGGTCAACACCGCGTCACGCTGATTAAAGTTCAGCATGCCGGCCACCGCACCCAGCTTCACCGCCGCCGCCACACACACCAGCATTTCGGGGCGGTTCTCCATCAGCAGACCCACCACATCACCACTTCGTACACCCTGCTTTTCAAACAGGGCCGCCACCCGGTTCACCCAGGCGTTGAAGGCGCGATAGTTCCATTCCTTCTCGCCGAAGCGAAGCGCCGGCCGTTCGGGATAACGCCGGGCCTGTTGCTCCAGCAATAAACCAATGGACCAGGCGCGATCAGGACTGGAACGCAGCAGGTTTACCAAACCACGGGTGATGAGGCTCGCATCCGGAATGAAATTCAGGGCACCCGTCAGGATGCCCGCAACCGAAACGCGATGGCCGTCATCACTCATGGTCAGGCGTCGTCCGGCATCTGGTTATGCAGTTTCACGGCCTGGCCACGCTTGGAGCGCATGCGGATGTTGATCGCCTCCACCGCCAGCGAGAAGCCCATTGCCACATAAATGTACGGTTTGGGAATGTGCACGCCGAAGCCTTCCGCCATCAGGGTGAAGCCCACCAGGATCAGGAACGACAGCGCCAGCATTTTCAGCGACGGGTGACGATCGACGAAATCGCCGATGGTTTTGGCGGCGAACATCATCATGAACACGGCGATCATGATCGCGATCACCATGATCGGCACGTGCTGGGACAGGCCCACCGCGGTGATCACGGAATCCAGCGAGAACACGATGTCGATGATGGCGATCTGGATCAGGATGATGAAAAACGCATTGGCCTTGCCAGCCTGCTTCTGTGCCTCTTCCTCGCCTTCCAGTGCGCTGAAGATTTCTACCGTACTCTTCCACAACAGGAAGAAACCGCCACCGAACAGGATGAAGTCACGGCCGGAGAAACCACGCTCCAGGAAGTCGACGGTGAACAGGGGCTCGGTCAGGCTCATCACCCAGGCCAGGGACATCAGCAGCGCGATCCGGGTGAACATGGCCAGACCCAGACCCATGACTCGGGCTTTCTGGCGCTGATGCTCGGGCAACCGGCCCACGAGGATGGAAATAAAGATGATATTGTCGATACCCAGAACGATTTCCAGGGCGGTCAGCGTCGCCAGGGCTACCCAGGCGGACGGGTCGGCTATCCATTCAAACATCGGTAAAGCTCGCAGCTTACAGGGGGACGCACAGGATACCGGGTGGCAAACGACAGGTAAACGCTCGTTTCAGGCCACATTTTGCTCAGCTCCGTCAATTTGCTGAAACTCATCTACCAATTTCGCCTGCCGAAGCCCATTTACCGGGGCAGCGGAATCCGAGGTTTCCACTCCAGCCACTCGTCCTTCGCCTCTGCCGCCAGGCTGAACTGATCGCCCGGTCGGGCCTGTGGCAGGCCGGCGCCGTCGTCCGGCGTGGCGAACGAAATGCCGCCCGCCAGCACCGATTCCAGGGACTCGGTTTTGATTTTCGCGCCCTTGAACAGGCCCACGTCGATGTTGACCCCGCTGGCGCTCCAGAAGCGGGTGCCCTTGCGCACCAGGGTGGAATAGCGCGGGTCGATGTTGACGAATACCAGGATCTGGTCGGCGGTGTCGGACAGGCGATAGCCGGTGACGCGGCCGACGCTGACTTCACGGTAATACACAGCCAGCCCTTCCTAGATGGAGCCCAGCTTGGGTGTGGTCAGCACCAGGTTCAAACCGGCCCGCTCGCCGGTCTTCAACGGCGGCTCCAACTGGCCGATGAAACTACGGCGGGCTGCGCCGGTACCGGGGCTCACGTCGAAATAGCGACCTTTCACCAGCGTATCCAGATTGGCGGCGCCGGTAAGGCCCAGCTTCGGCTGCACCAGCCAGAATACCGAGCCATCACGCGCGAAACGCTCTGGCTGCTCCTGCAACAACGCACGCACCAGCACGCCGCTCAGATCGGGTTTCAATTCCACCGTCTTCACGATGCCCACCTGCACACCCTGGTAGCGAACGGCATTACCAACTTCGATGCCGTCGGCGGCGGCCATGCTGATCTCGATGGGAATGCCCTGCTCCTGCGCCGTTTCGTAATCCGCGTACAGAGTGAAGATGGCGCCTTCCTTCACCTTGGCGCCTTTCACCGGCACCGGATTGTAGAAGCCCACGCCCCCTTGCAGGATGCTGGCGAGAGATTCGGTGCGCACACTGACCTTGGCCAGGCTGCCAGACAGGGACACACCGCTGGCATTCCAGAAACGGGTATTGCTGTTCACCAGGTTGGCGTATTCAGGATCGATCAACAGATCCACCAGCACACCTTCGTTGCCTGCTGCCAGATTGAAACCCTGCACGCGGCCCACTTCGATCTTGCGGTACAGCACTGGTGAACCGCGGCTGAGCGATCCCAGCTCCTCGGAGCGCAATCGCACGCGCAGGCCCGGTTTGCCTTCATCCAGCGGCGGCGGTTTTTTCAGGGCCTCGAAGGTGCGGATGGGCGCGCCGACGCCAATGTCCATTTCGATATAGTTGCCCTTCAGCAATGTATCGAGCCCGGACACCCCCGTGAGCGAAATCTGCGGTTTCACCAGCCAGAAGCGGGCACCGGTGTTGAGGTGTTCCTCCATGTCCGGCGACAGGCTGACGCTGGCGACAATGCTCTTGTTATCATCGCTCAATTTCAGCGAGCGTATTTCTCCCGCCTCGAAGCCTTTGAACATGACCTTGGTGCCTTTTTCCCCCGGCTTTTCCTGCGAGCTGAACAGGATCGTGGCCTGCACGCCGCGACGGGCAGTGCTGAAATCCCGGTACAGGCGGAACTCATCGCCGTTCTGTGCGCCGATGCCTTTGGTGAGATCCGTGGCGTCGAACGTGATGCCGCCTTTCACCAGCGACATCAGCGAATCCATGCGTAAGTCGATGCCGTTCAGGCCTGCTTTCAGACGCACGCCACTGGCATTCCAGAAGCGGGTTTTTCGCGTCACCAGTTTGTCGTAGGGCGCGCGGATGTGGATGCGGATAATGACGCGGTCGTTGGCAGTGTCGAGCTCGTATTCCTGCACATCGCCCACCACTATTTTTTTGAACATCACCGGTGCGCCGGTGTGAATCGATCCGAGATCTCTCGCATACAGATTCAAATGCAGACCGGGGACGTCCGCATCCAGCGCCGGCGGTTTTTCCAGGGCCATGAAGTGGCGGGTGGAATTGCCGGCCAGGCCGATCTTCACGCCGATGTAGTTGCCGGTAACGATGGTTTCCAATCCGGTAATGCCGGTCAGGCTGATTTCCGGTTTCACCAGCCAGAACTGCGTGCTGTCCAATAACAGCGGTTCCACCCGGCGATCCATGTCCACCGTGGCGATGACACCTTTCATGTCGGATTGATCCAGACGCACATCGGTGACGACACCCGCCACGATGCCTTCGTAAATCACCTTGGTCTTGCCTACTTCAATACCCGTGCCACTGGGAAAATCGATGGTGATGGGAACTGGTGCTTCGGTCAGCGATTTTGTTAGCAACCAGATACCGATGGCAGCGGCGATGACAGGCAGCAGCCAGACGATGGACAGACTTTTCGACGACTTCACCAGCGCCTGGTCCGGACGATCAGACGCCGGGGCTGCGTCGGGAGCTGCATCGGACTGGGGATCATCGGGCCGGTCGGTCATGCGCGGTTTCCTGAGACGGGTGAAGCGGCGATGCCGCGTTGGCAGACGCAATGATATCGGATTGCGAGGACGTTTGTTGTGATGCAGCGGGTTGTGATGCAAGAGGTTGCTCGCCGTCCTGCTGCAGATCCCATAGCAGACGCGGGTCGAAACTGATGGCGGCAAACATGGTGAGCACCACCACGGTAGCAAATGCGGTGGCACCGGCGCCGGCGGTAATCGTGGCCACGGCACCCAGGTCCACCAGCGTCACCAGAATGGAAATCATGAACAGATCCAGCATGGACCAAGCCCCGATCACCTCGATCACCCGATACAGCACCGTGCACTGGCGCAGGTTCAATTTCCAACCCAGTTGCACTGTGCCCAACAGAATCATGATGCCCACCAGCTTCAACACCGGCACCACAACACTGGCGACGAACACCAGAATCGCGATCGGAATCATGCCCGCCTGAGCCAGATGAATCACGCCAGACAGAATCGTGTCCGGTTCGCCTTCGCCAAAATAGATCACCGTCATCACCGGATACAGATTGGCGGGCACCAGAAAAATCCAGGCGGTGATGACGAAAGCCCAGGTGCGGACGATACTGTCGCGCAGACGCGCATGCAGGGCACTGCCGCAACGAGGGCAGATGCATTGTCCGGACTGTTGATGCGGTGGCAGCTTCACCACCAGGTGGCAGTCGCCGCATTGCACCAGGCCCATGGATTTAGCGGTGCGAATCGGCGGCACGGGCTTCTCCAACCATTTCCCAGATGGGATGGGTATCAAACAGAATGGCATTCAAGGTGGTGGCCAGCAGCATGCCGGTAAAGCACAACAGGCCGATGCCCAGTTCGATGGTGCCAAGATCCAGCAATTTGATGTACGCCACCAGAATGCCCAGCATGAACACTTCCAGCATGCCCCAGCGGTTCACCCGGCTCTGGATCTTCAGCATGAACACCAGCAGCGGGCCGAAACGGCGTCGCGCCACCTGCAGGCAAATGCCGGTGACCAAGGTAAATTGCAGCAGCGGCGCCACGATGCTGCAGAATCCCACTAACGCCGCCATCCACCAATAGCCCTGGTCAAACAATTGCCGCACGCCTTTCACCATGGTGTCGGCGTTATCGAGGCCCAGAACATTGAACGTCATGATCGGCAGGAAGTTGGCGGGAACGAACAGGATCAGCGCGGTGAGGCTCAGCGCCAGGCCACGGTTGATGGAATCCTTGCGTGGCTTATAGAGCGTGCAGCCGCAACGGGGGCACACCAATTTCTGGCCTGGGGATACATGGGCTCCCTGCAACAGCGCGTCGCATTCGTGGCAGACCAGATGGGCTTGGTGGTGGAGCATGGCGACACTCGCGGCCAGTGAATTATCGAATTCTAGCGCAGGCGAGGTGCTGGAAAAAATGAAACGGCTCTCCATACCCTTCGCCAGATCAATATATTAGAGAACAAACCTCCTATCCTTTGCCGCTGTTGCCTGCGGGACTGATTTGCGGCTACTCTTCGGTTATGATATGAACCATTGTGTGTCATATTTTCCATAACAAGAGGATTTCATCCCGTGCTATCCAAAACCGCACTTACCGAGTGGCGCAGCTTCTGGTTTCTGCCATTCGCGGCGGCCCTGGGCTATTCCACCTCCGTCATTCACGTCTATTCGCTGGGCCCCTTCATCGAGCCCCTGCAACAGGCATTCGGGTGGTCCCGCGCGGAGGTATCGCTGGGCGTCAGCATGGCATCTTTCATCAGCGCGATTTTCTGCATTCCCGTCGGCATCCTGGTGGACCGTATCGGGCCGCGCCGCATCGGTCTGATCGGCGTGCTGTTGATGTTGTCGGCCTTTGCGCTCATGGGCACAACCACGGGCAGCATGGCGAACTGGATTTCTCTTTGGGTTGTGCTCGCGATTGCCACGCTGTTTGTGCAGGCGACCGTCTGGACCAGCGCAGTAGCCAGCCGGTTTGAAGCATCGCGGGGCATCGCATTCGCGATCACGTTGTCGGGTGCATCCCTCAGCGCCACCATTTTTCCGTTACTGGCGACCTGGCTGATCGTCGAATACGACTGGCGCACGGCCTTTATGGGTATGGCAGTGCTGTGGGCGATTCTGGTGTTCCCTGTGTTGTTTCTTTGTTTCCGCGGTGCCAAGGATGTGCGAGGCAAACAGGGCGAAGTGGTGCAACCGGTGGAAAAAATACAACACGGCCATACGCTGTCTGAAGGGCTGCGTTCGCCCACCCTTTACAAATTGCTGCTGGCCAGTTGTCTGTTTTCTTTTACCGCTATCGGCGCGCTCGTGCACTTCGTGCCGATTCTGAAAGACAGCGGCGCCGATCCGCTGGCCGCAGCAGGAATCGCTTCGCTGATTGGCATTTTCTCCATCGTCGGTCGCTTGGGTACGGGTGTGTTGCTGGATAAATTTCCCGGGCATCTAGTGGGTGCGGCGGCATTCATGCTGCCGATTGTCTCCGCCGTGCTGCTGTTGTCGGCGGGCAGTGATCCGATCAGCCAGTCCATCGCGGCCATCGCGCTGGGGCTCACCGTGGGTTCTGAAGTGGATGTGATCGCGTTTCTCGCGGCGAAGCATTTCGGGCTGAAGAATTTCGGTGCGCTGTATGGCGCATTGGTGATGGCGCTGGCGATGGGTACTGCGTTCGGTCCACTCGCTGCGGGCGCCATCTTCGATCACTATGGCAGCTACTCGCTGTTCCTGATGTTGGCGATTGGATTGATGCTGGTCAGTGCGATTGCGCTGATCAGTCTGGGCCCGCCAAGCCAGACGCCGGAACCGGTGGCGCAACCGCAGTGATGCGAGCAGCGTTCACATCAACGTTTGAAGCCGGCTTTCACGCCGGCTTTTTGTTGCCGCCTGAAATGCGTTCCGCCAAGCGCTGAATTAACGCATACAGCACCGGCACCAGGAAAATTGCCAGCATCGTCGCCATCAGCATGCCACCGAAAACGGCCAAGCCCAAGGTGACGCGAGACGCCGCTCCTGCACCGCTGGCCGTAACCAACGGCACCACGCCTAAAATGAACGCCAGCGATGTCATCAGAATCGGTCGCAGACGCTGACGCGCGGCTTCGATTGCTGCGTCATTAATGTCGGAACCTTCCTCGCGTTTCATCTTGGCGAATTCCACAATCAGAATCGCGTTTTTTGCCGCGAGACCAATCACCAGGATCAATCCGATCTGCGTATAAACCGAGCCCGGCGCACCCGTGACCCACAAGGCCAGCATGGCGCCGAACACCCCCAGCGGCAGCGCGAACAATACGGCGAATGGCACTGCCCAACTTTCATATAACGCTGCGAGGAACAGGAACACCACCAGGATCGCCAACGCCAGAATCGGCCCCGTTTGCCCAGCGGTCTCGATTTCCTGCCGCGACAGGCCCGACCATTCAAAACCGTAACCGTCCGGCAAATCTGCCGCCACCGCTTGCAACGCTGCCAGTGCTTCGCCTGAACTGTATCCAGGCGCTGGGCCACCACCAATTTCCGCCGCCAGATATCCGTTGAAACGTTTCAACACCTGCGGCGCGTTGGTTTTCTCCCATGCCACCAGCGTGGACAGCGGCACCATGCCACCATCCTGGCCACGTACATACAGCAGATTCAGCGCGCCGGTGTCGGCACGGAATTCGCTCTCGGCCTGCATGGTGACTTTGTAGGTACGGCCAAAGCGGGAGAAATCATTGATCTGGGCACCGCCAAGCATGGTTTGCAACGTGGTGA
>DATLII010000025.1:0-2932 GCA_035539495.1 Dongiaceae bacterium | reverse complement strand
ACCGTCTGCTGTTCATCCAACATCCGTCAAAGCCAGACTGGAAGCTGTACACCAGCGATCGCACCATTCTCGACGATCCTCACCTGCACTCGCTGCCGTCATTGCAGACCCGCCTGAAGCAGGCGAAAAGCCGGCATCGATTGAACTGGGGCATTTTCGCCGCGGTGATGGTTGCCATTCTGGCGCTGCCGGTGGGATTGCTGCTGGGCATGGACCGAATCACCGGCGTGCTGGCACGACAAGTACCGGTGGAATGGGAACAGCAACTGGGTGACACCGCTTTCAAGCAATTCAAGGTGAATGGCCATTTCCTGCCAGACAAGCAGGCCGAGGAATTACTGGAACCGCTGATACGCCCCTTGCTGGATGCCAATGACGATCAGCGCTTCAAATTCCGCTTCCATATCAGCCGCGACGACGAAGTGAATGCGTTCGCCCTTCCCGGCGGCCAGGTGGTGATCAACAGCGGTCTGATTCTGAAAGCAGACAACGCCTCGGAATTGCTGGGCGTAGTGGCGCACGAAATGATGCATGTCACCGAACAACACGGCATGCGCAACATCATGGGCACCGCGGGTATTTACCTGACGGTGAACGCCGTACTGGGCGACATGAGCGGCCTATTGGCGGTAGTGGCCGATGCCGCGCCTTTCCTGATCAACCAGACTTATTCACGCGGTTTCGAAAGCGCCGCTGACCGTCATGGTGTGGCCCTGCTGCATGAAGCGCAGATCGATCCGGCTGGCCTCACCCGCTTTTTCGAAAAGCTGAAACAGGAAGAAGAAAAACGACTCAAGGAACTGGCGGGCGAAGACAACAGCGAGCTGGCCCAGGCGGGTCTGTCGCTGCTCAGCACTCACCCCGCCACCGACGATCGCATTCAACAACTGCAAGAACTGATCGCCGAGCAACCGCATCAACGTCATCGCGATCTGGACGAAGCTTTCCTACACTTGCAGGATGCCGTAAAACAATACGTGACACAGGCGAACGCGGAGCAGGCTAACTCAGAACAGTCTGACGCAGAAGCAGAGGACGAAGCGGAGTAAATCCGTTTCCACCGTGACCGGCCTTCATCACACACACCCTATTCAGTCCACTTTGTGGAAACCGACAGGCCACGCATGAACGACAGGAGCGATGCCGCATGAAAGCCGAGATCAAGGGCGGGCCCGCCTTTGCTTATATGGACGTGGAGCTGGCGCCCGGCGACACGATCACCGCCGAAGCCGACGCCATGTCCAGCATGGATGCACAACTGGAATTACGCTCCCGCCTGAACGGTGGATTCATCATCGCGCTGCTGCGCAAATTTCTCGGCGGCGAAACCCTGTTCATCAATGATTTCAGCAATCCCACTGACGCGCCCCGTCGCATGACACTGGTACAACCCACACCGGGCGATGTGCGCTGCATCGAGCTGAACGGCGACACCTTGTACCTGCAACCGGGCGCGTTTCTGGCCTGCACACCGGGCGTGAAAATGGGCGTCGTTTTCGCCGGTTTCATTTCCTGGCTGGCGCGGGAAGGCTTGTTCCGCATCGCGGTCAGTGGCACTGGCAAAGTCTGGTACGGCGCATTCGGCGCGCTGCTGGAAAAAGAAATCGACGGCGAGTACATCGTCGACACCAGCCACTTGGTGTCCTACGAACCCGGCATCAAATTGAAGTTGCAACTGGCGGGCGGGATTTTCTCCAGCCTGTTCGGCGGCGAAGGCCTGGTCACCCGCGTGGTGGGCAAAGGCAAAATCGTGATCCAGACCCGCAGCATTTCCGGCATTACTGGCTGGATCAATCCCCGGTTGCCCTAAGGAGCGCGCCATGCAGATCGAATTGATCAACCGCCCCGGCAACACCGCCGCCAAAATTACGCTGGCGGAAGGCGAAGTCTGCACCACCGAATCCGGTGCCATGATCGCCATGAGCGGCAACATGAACATCACCACTTCCACCCACAAGAAAGGCAGCGGCGGTCTGCTCAAGGCCATCAAACGCATGGTGGCGGGGGAATCCCTGTTCCTGAACCATTTCGAACCCGAAGGCAGTGGCGGCGAACTCTGGCTGGGCACGTCACTCGCCGGCGACATGACCACGCTCACGCTGGATAACGACAACCTGATCGTGCAAGGCGGCTCGTTCCTCGCCTGCGAGGAAGGCATCGACATCGACCTGGGCTGGCAGGGCTTCAAAAACCTGATCTCGGGCGAGAGCATGTTCTGGGTGAATCTGAAAGGACGCGGCCAGATCGTGCTGTCATCCTTCGGCGCCATCTACCCGGTAGAAGTAGACGGCGAGTACATCATCGACACCGGCCACATCGTCGCCTTCAGCGAAACACTGAATTTCTCCCTGACCAAGGCCGGCTCCAGTTGGCTGCACTCGATCCTGGGTGGCGAGGGGCTGGTGTGCAAATTCCAGGGCCAGGGCACCGTGTGGTGTCAGTCCCACAACCCGCTCAGCTTCGGCGCGGCGCTTTCCACCGGCTTGCGTCCACGCAAAGTCTGACCCGGATAAGGAAACCGACATGACAACGGAATACAGCGTCAAACTCACCGGCCAGACTCAACCCAACGCCAGCATCGACGACGTGGTGATTGCGTTCGCGCGCATGGCCAAGCTGAATGAAGATCAGGCGCGCAACCTGTTTGCCCGCGCGCCAGTGGTGGTGAAGAAAGGACTGGATTCGGCCACGGCGGAGAAATTCCGCAGCGCGCTGGAAAAGATCGGCGCGGTGGCGTTGATTGAGCCAGCGCAAGCGTCGGTGGGAGCTACCGCCGCGACAACCGCATCCGTGGCAACTGCGTCTGAGACATTTGCACCAAAGCCATCTACGCCAGCGCCATCTGAGACACCGATCGCATCCGCTACAGCCTCGGAACCGACACCCATCATCCCCGTGCCCGAAGTCGTGGTGGAAGAACAACCCGGCTATC
>DATLII010000024.1:0-6482 GCA_035539495.1 Dongiaceae bacterium | reverse complement strand
TCGTAGACCTGCTCGGAAGCAAACAGCCACTGGCCATCGTTGCTGATGACACCGTGTCCGTAAAAATGACGGCCCGGCGCGGCATCCAGGGTCTGCAGCAAGCGGCGTTCGTGCAAATCCACCACGTAGATCTGATTGCCGGGGCGGCGTGCAAAAAACAGCGCGCGGGAACGATCCGGCGTGGCGCAACTGTCGTGAGCGCGCAGGGGAACCGGGATCTGAAAGGCCAGATTTCCATCCGGTGCCAGCGCGGCAACGTAGTGATTGCCCTTCGTATCATCGCAGGCTGACAGCAAGGTGCCCGGCAGCAATGGTGCATGCGAACAACCGCTCAGCATGCCGGTCAACAGAGGAGAACCCACGGCTGACACCGCCAGCATGCCCTGCAAAAAACCGCGCCGAGACATCGGCAGTATTTGCGTATCGCGATCAGTCGCCATCGTTGGAATTGAATCCCAGGGACACGCCCAATGCCGGCGCCAGTTTCTGTTTGATGAAGGTAGCCAGTTCACCCAGTGTCTGATGCGCTTTCTGCAATGCGGGTTGCTGGGCGGCATCGGTCACTGATCGGCTCAGTGGCGGCTGTATCTGCTGCAAAGCCTGCTGGGCGTTATCCAGTTTGATCACCAGTTCGTCCGCAACCGGTTGGTGGCCCAGGTCTTTCAGATACTGAAACAGGCCATAGCCTTCTTGCGGCCGCAGCAGCTCCTGCAGCCCCAGCAGGTTCTGGTGGATATTGTTGAGGGAATTGTCGCTGCGCCAGGATTCGGCGAAATAACCGTTGGGCTTCTTGTCCCGGTTTTTCATGCCCAGGGGTTCACCCAGCTTGTCGTTTTTTACCCGTTCCACTTGGCCCAGCAGTGCATCCAGCAATTCGCCATTGCGCACCTGTGCCGGTGTGTGGCCCTGCGGCACGGTTTTCGGATTGGCCCAGGTTTTCAGGAAGGCTTCTTCTTTCCAGGAGTCTGCCAGCCGTTTTGTCGTTGCCGTGGTCAGCACGGTGGTGGCTTGCAGCAATTCGCACTGACGACCCGCGAATTTTTCCGGCGCGGCAAACTCGGTATCGAATAACAGCAATTCCTGGGCGCTGAAGCCCTGCACCATCACGCTGGCATGGGACAGGCTGTCCGCGGTGATGGGATCGCTGCCGTTCAGGATGTCCTGTGTCTTGCGTTGCAGAATGTTTTTCTTGTCGGGCCAGAATTGCAGTTTCCAATCGTCGTTGTCCTTGGCAATGGGCCCTAGTTTTAGCCATTGTATATGCTGCCAACTGCCCATGGCCTGGCGCCAGGCCGTTTGAGCCTGCTGCAGGCCGGCTGCATCCGGCGCCTTGCAGAATTGCGCTGCCTGTTGCTGTTGGGCCTGGGTGTCCTGCGCCAATTGCTGGTAGCTCTGCTGGATTTGTCCGGTGGCGGTGGCCAGCCAGCGTTGCTCCGGCGTGAGGTTTTCGTCTTTGCACGATGCCAGCGACAACAGCGCGCCCAGCAGCAGGAGCCGAGGCCATTTATGTTGTTTGGAAGTAAGCTCGGTGAAATCAGACAGCGAATTCATGTGAGTTCCGCAATGGTTGGCGAATTTACAGTGATTGCAGAAACGCGATCAGCGCGTCGCGATCCTGTTTGTTCAGTTGCTGCACGTGGTCGCGGCTGGCCTGGGCTTCACCCCCATGCCACAAAATCGCTTCCAACAGCGAACGGGCGCGACCGTCATGCAAATAATGCTCGGCGCCGCTCACCGTGGCCGTCAGGCCGATACCCCACAACGGCGCTGTACGCCACTCCCGACCACTGGCCTGAAACACGGGGCGATTATCTGACAAGCCTTCGCCCATATCGTGCAGTAAAAGATCGGTGTAAGGCTGAATTGTTTGTTGCGACTGTTCTGGCTGGGCCGGCAAATCCGCCGTCACCATACCGGTGCGATGACAACTCTCGCAGCCGGCAGCGGCAAAAATCTTCTCACCCTGCTGTACGGCGGGCGCATCCAGGTTGCGACGTACCGGCACCGCCAAGTTGCGGGAATAGAAGGTCACAAGGTCCAGCACTTTGTCACTGGCCTCGGGCACGCCACCGTTGGGCGCCGTGTTGCAAGCGGTTTGCTTCGCGGTGCAATCGGTATGCAGCACCAGGCTGGACGTGATGCCGACGTCGCCGGAAAAAGCCGCGGCATTCTGTTGTTTCAGGGTAGGCTGCTCGGACTTCCAACCAAAGCGGCCCAGCGTCATGGCGGCGCCCTCGATATTCCATACCCGATTGGGCCGGCCGGAAATGCCGTCGCCATCCGCGTCCGCTTCGTCGGCGAAAGACAGAATCGTCGCTTCCGGAATCGCTTCCAGCAGACCCAGGCCAATCATGGGCGGCGCCAGACGCAACGATGTTTGCAGATGCGGGTGCAGCGGACCATACGCCAGCTTGTCGAGTGTCACGATGGGCTTTTGCAGCCCAACCTGCGTGCCGTCGGCCAACGTGACGGTTTGGGTTTCATAACGAATATTGATTCGCGCTTCCGGCTCCAGACCGGGAACAGCGAAATCCTGAATCTGGGTACCGTATACCGGATCGGGAATCGCACCGTCTTTCAGCACCCGTTGCAACTGCGCGGGCGTGGTCGGCGCCACACTGATCCGCAGCAACACCGACACCGCGTTGTCGTCACCCGCAGCAGGCAGATGACCGCGCCCATCCTTGATGTGGCAATTCTGGCAACCGTTGGTATTGAACAACGGCCCCAGGCCATCGCGAGCCGCCGTAGACGACGGCGCGATCACCCAGGGATTGCGGAAAAAGCTGTTGCCGACGCTGAAATCCAGCTTGCGCTCGAACGACATATTGTTCGACGGCAGCGAGAATGCATTGACGTCCGCCTTGCGCACGCTGGTGTCGCCACCCGAATTCGCGGGGTACGCAAAACCGGTGTCTGCGGCCAGCAACGCCGTTATAAAGAACAAACCCCGCAGAACGCGGGGTTGGAATGCAAGTGACGTCATCAGTAATCAGAACTATCAGAATTGATGATCAGCAGTATCCGGATTCAGATCGGAGATACCGATGGTTTTCGATGCCGTTTCGATCTGGCGGGTCAATGCAACTAATTGAGCAATCGCATCTTTCACCAGGGCCTGGCCAGCCGGATTGTTTTCGGCGATCAGTTGGTCGAATTTCACCGGCGGTTTTGCGCTCTCTGCGCTGTCCACCAGTTTCTGCAGAGCTGCCAGGGTTTTGTCGAACTGGTCTTTGACGGCTTTGTCAGTTTCCGGCGACTTGGCTGCCACCAGATCGGACAGGGACGCGCCTTTCACCACGGAGCCATCGATACGCTTGTAGGTGCCCAGATAGATGTTCTGAATGCCTTTGGCGTCGTAGAAGTGCGAGTAGTGAGTGTTATCGCTGAAGCAATCGTGCTCGTCTTCCGGCGAGTTCGCTTCCAGTGCCACTTTCAAGCGCTCGCCCGCCAGTTCGCCCAGCGCCAGGCTGCCCATGCCGTACAGCATTTTCACCAGACCGTCGGTAGGCTTGGCTTTCAGCAGTTCGGCGCGGTAGTTGTCCTTGCCCGCTGCCCACTGTTGTTCCATGTTCGCCAGATCGTCCACCAGCAATTGCATGGCGGCTTTCAGGTAAGCGGCGCGACGATCGCAATGACCGTTAGTGCAGCCGGCGCCTTGCACATAATCCGTGTAAGGACGGTTGCCAGCGCCCGGGCCGGTGCCGTTCAGATCCTGGCCCCACAGCAGAAATTCGATGGCGTGATAACCGGTGGCCACGTTGGCTTCCGATCCGCCCAACTCGTTCAGGCTGGCCAGCAATTCCGGCGTGATCTTGCTCAGGTCCAGGGTGTCATTGCCCAGTTTCAGGCTGGTGTTGGCCACGATGTTGGCGTTGGCGCCCACGTTGCCCAATTCATGGTGATAGTGGTCTTTCGTCACGTAGTCGATCAGGCCTTCATCCAGCGGCCAGGCGTTCAGTTGACCTTCCCACTCGTCCACGTTGGTATTGCCGAAACGGAGCACTTCGCTCTGCTGGTAGGGCACCCGTGCCGCTTTCCAGGCGGCGCGGGCTTTGTCCAGGTTGGCAGCGCTGGGTGCAGCCAGGAAGCCGTCGATGCTGGATTGCAGCGCTTTGGCGCTTTGCAATGCATCGGCAAACACGGCATGGGCCACGTCGGTGTATTGGGTCACCACATCCTTTTCAGCAATAGCCGCACCCGCGGGCATGGATACCAACAGCCCCAGACCGGCCAGCGCTTGCACTAACAATTTCATGTGAAATTAACTCCCTGAATAAACGTTTGAATCAGAAGGACGCAGCCAGTTGCAGCACGAAGTTGTCGCTTTCCTCATCACTGCCGCCATCAGCTGCGTCGTAATCAGCGTCATGCCAGAACTCCCCGCCCAGCGTGACGTTGTCATAAACCTTTGTGGAACAGCCCAGCGAAATCCGCTCTTCCGGCAGTTCCAGTGCCGCCGCGTCATCGGTTTTCTGATACGCGACAGCAAATACATATTCATGCCCGAACAATTCCGCTGTCAGGTCCACTTCGCCCTGCGCCGCCGAGGGTTCGAACTCGACATCGATGGCTTCCGGTTGCAGCGGATCCACCACTTCCAGGTATTCGGCGATCAGCGCCACCATACCCAGGTTCAGCGTGCCATGTACCGCATACGCCGGTGCCGATTCTTCCCAGGCTTCAAACGGCGGATCGATTGCCAGGAAATCGGAATAAGCCGCCGTGGCATCCTCCAATCCGTCGCTTTCCGTAATGCTGGACAGATAGTCCACGCCGACCGAAAAGCTGTCCTGCACGAACCCGACCGTGAGGCCGTAATTCTCCACATGCTTTTCCCGATCCTGGTCGCCGTCGAAGACATACACGGCCGCCTTGATGCCGGATTCATCCAGCCCGAACAGCGCGGCGGTCTTGTTGGTTTCCGCCAGTTCCAGCACCAGGGTGTCGTTGATCAGCGCGGTTTGCAGCTGGCCGAACGGCACGTACATCTTGCCCACCGCGAAATCCACCGGCGCGATCAACTGATCGATGGTCAGGACCGCAACGTCCACACCCAGATCGGTTTCGTCCTGCTCGTATAGGAACACCACCTCGGCCGACACCTTCTCGTTCAGGTGGGCCACCACGCCAAATTCAACCGTGGCCACCACCAGATCGCTGTAGGAACGACCGTCATAACCTTCACCGACGGTACCCTCCACTTCCACTGTCCCGGCGAGCTCCAGGTTTGCGGGCAGCACCACGGGTTGCGTGGTGGCCTGCTGTTCCAGGCGGGTCAGGCGTTCTTCAACGCTGGGTTGTGGTTCGGCTGCCTGAACCGCCGTAACGACGGACCAGGCAAGCGCAGTCATGGGAAATGCAATGTGACGCACAGTCTTCATGGTGGCTCCCTTATTCCTTGGGATACGTGAAGGTACGTCGGCAGGGCCGACTATATATTTACTGAGAACGATTATCAACTGCCAGGTCTATCGCGTTACGGAAGGACTTATCGGGTTGAGCCTGGCGGTCTGAGCCAGGCTCACTGTTAATGTTTTCCGATGTTGTCCCGCAGGAACTGACCGATACGGCGCAAAGCCAGTTTTCCGTCTTTCAACATAAAGGCGCTGTAGTGCCAAACGTGCTGCATGCCGTCCCAGACTTCCAGTTCGACCGGTACGCCGGCCTTGGCGGCAGACTGCGCTACCCGGCGGGCATCGTCGAGCAGGACTTCACGACTACCCACCTGAATCAGCAACGGCGGCAAGCCGGCAAAATCAGCCTGTACCGGCGATACCAGTGGATTACGCCAGTGCTCTTCATTCACGTAGCGGTCGCGGAATTGCTGCAACAGCAACGGCGTGAGGATCTGGTCTTTGCTGGCGTTATCGCGCATGGAATCGCTTTCCAGCGTGACATCACACCAGGGGGAAATGGGGCAGCCCGCAGCAGGTAACGGCAAGCCTTCCTGTTTCAGTTTCAGCAGTGTGGTCAACACCAGATTGCCACCCGCCGAATCCCCGGCAAATACGATGTTATGCGGCTTGATGCCCTGATCGAGGAAATGTCGGTACAGACGAACCGTGTCTTCCAGAGCGTGAGGAAACAGATGCTCGGGCGATTTGCTGTAATCGGGCACAACGGTGCGAATGCCCGCTTCCAACGCCAGCCGCGACGCCAGATTGCGATGGCTGCGCGGCGAGCCCAGACAGAAACCGCCGCCATGAAAATACAGCAGCACCTGATTGCTGTGGGCGCCTTTGGGTGTATGCGTTTCGCAATACAGACCGGCGATGGTGCCGGCTGCCACGGTCACGCCACGCAGAGGGGGCATGATTTCGCCCCATCGGTCCATGCTTTTGCGCGAGCGCTCCAAATGGCCATCGGCCACCGCCAGTTCCGGCCGGAACGGGGATTTCAACATCAAATCCATGAGATAAAGAGTCAGCCGGCCCGAGGAGCTGGGTACCGGTTTTTCAGCAACGGGCTTTTGCTCAGAA
>DATLII010000023.1:0-16672 GCA_035539495.1 Dongiaceae bacterium | reverse complement strand
GTGTGAATGAAGGCTTCTCCGGTGGAGAGAAAAAGCGCAACGAAATTCTGCAGATGGCACTGCTGGAACCGCATTTGTGTCTGCTGGATGAAACCGATTCCGGCCTCGACATCGATGCGCTGCAAGTGGCGGCAGAAGGCGTGAACGCGCTGCGTGATGGTCAGCGCAGTTTTGTGTTGGTCACTCACTACCAGCGCCTGCTGAACTACATTGTGCCTGATCATGTGCATGTGCTGGCAGGCGGCAAAATCGTGAAATCCGGCGGTCGCGAACTGGCGCTGGAGCTGGAAGCCAAAGGCTACAGCTGGATTCAGTAACGGCGGGCAGTCATGATTTCACCGAACGATTGGAAACAACAGGCGCAGACCCACACCGGACAGGACCAGAGCCTGCGCTGGTTGCTGCAACCGGGAACGGCACAAGCCGCTTTCCGCGCCAGCGAGCTGCCCACCCGCAAAACCGAGCGCTGGAAATACACGCCGGTAACTGCATTGTTGCAGCAGGATTTTCTAAGCACTGCTGCCGAAAGCACCGTGGACGAAGAAGCCGCCCGCGCCTGCTTCGCACAATTACCCAACGCCTGCCGTATTGTGCTGGTGAATGGACGTCTGCATCGCGCCCTGTCGGATTTCAGTGATCTGGAAAATCAGGGCGTGGTCACGCCGTTCAGCCAATGCAATCCCGAGCAACGGGATCTGGTGAATCAGTACCTCGGCACTACTATCGAATTACAACACCATCTGTTTGCCGCGCTGAATTACAGCGATCTGCAGGATGGCCTGCTGTTGCATGCACCAGCGCTGCAGAAACTGGCGCAGCCGGTGTACGTGGTGTATCTGGGCAGCGCGTTGAATGCGCCAGCCTGGGCGCAGACCCGTTTGCTGGTGGTCGCCGAGCCCGGCGCGGAACTGCAATTGATCGAGCAGTTCGACAGCCTGGGCGATCAGAATAATCTGTTCCACAACCACATTACCGAGATCGTGCTTCAACCCAACGCACGTCTGCAACACATTCGGTTGCAGGTGGAGCAGGAAGCGCTGAGCCACATCAACGGCCTGCACGTGAAGCTGTCCCGCGACAGCCATTATGAACAGCATGGCATCGCGTTTGGCAGCCAACTGAAGCGCAACGATATCAGCCTGCAGTTCGCCGGCGAGAATAGCAGCGCCGAACTGAACGGTGTGTTTCTGAGCAAGCATCGCCAGCATATCGACAATCATTTGAGCCTGGCTCACACCCAGCCTCATTGCACTAGCAATACTGCGTTCAAGGGTTTCGTCACCGATGAAAGCCGCGCCATTTTCAATGGCCGCATCCATATTCATCCCGGCGCACAGAAAACTGAAGCCCATCTCAACAACAAGAACTTATTGTTGTCCAAGAAGGCAGAGCTGGATACCAAGCCGGAACTGGAAATTTACGCCGACGACGTGAAATGTTCCCACGGCGCCAGCATCGGGCAGCTGGATGAGAAATCGCTGTTTTATTTCCGTTCCCGCGGCATTGATAAGGCCGGCGCAGAAGCCATGTTGTGCCTGGGCTTCGTGAATGAAAAGGTGGAGCAGATCCCCAGCGCGCCGGTGCAGGCTCTGGCGCAGGAAAAACTGGGTCGGTTTTTCAACGATGTGGACAAGCTGAAGGCCCTGTGGTCTCTGTGAGCGTGCAGCCATGACGGACGGACTCAATAAACGCCCTTTTGATCTCGACGCAATCCGCGCCGATTTCCCCATCCTGCATCAACAGGTGAAGGGCAAGCCGTTGGTGTACCTGGACAATGCTGCCACCACCCAGAAGCCCAAAGCAGTGCTTGACGCGCTGACGCGTTACTACAGCACCGTTCACTCCAATGTACACCGCGGTGCGCACACGCTGGCTGATCTGGCCACCCGGGAATTCGAAGCCGCGCGCGAAACCGTGCAGCATTTTCTGAATGCGCCTTTCAGCCGGGAAATCATCTGGACCCGTGGCACCACTGAAGGCATCAATCTGGTGGCGAACGGTTACGGCCGTGCATTCCTGCGCCCGGGCGATGAAATTCTTATCAGCGCCATGGAGCATCATTCCAATATCGTGCCCTGGCAAATAGTAGCGCAGCAGACCTGTGCGACCTTGCGCGTTATTCCGGTGACAGACGATGCCGAACTGGATCTGGAAGCGCTCGACAAACTGCTGACGGAAAAAACCAAGATCGTGTCGCTGGTGCATGTATCCAATGCGCTGGGCACCATCAATCCGGTGAAAGAGATTATCGCCAAAGCGCATGCGGTAGGTGCGGTAGTGATGCTGGACGGTGCTCAGGCTACACCGCACTGGCCGGTGGATGTACAAGATCTGGATTGCGATTTTTACGCGTTCTCCGGCCACAAGGTATTTGGCCCCACTGGCATCGGCGCACTGTACGGCAAAACCCATTTGCTGGAAAAGATGCAGCCCTACCAGGCCGGCGGTGAAATGATCCAACGGGTGACGTTCGAGAAAACCACCTTCAACGAACTGCCGTACAAATTCGAAGCCGGCACGCCGAATATCGCGGATGCCATTGGCCTGGCCGCCGCTATCGATTATCTGAACAGCTTCGACCGTTTTCGATTGGCACGGCAGGAAGCGGATTTGCTGCAGGCCTGTCTGGATCGCAGCGCCGACATGAAGGACATCCAGTTGATCGGCCGCGCCCGCCACAAGGCCAGCGTGTTTTCCTTTCAGCTGCGGGGAGCACATCCCCACGATGTCGGTACACTGCTGGATCAACAAGGCGTTGCTGTGCGCACCGGCCACCACTGCGCCATGCCAATAATGGACCAGTTCAATATTCCCGGTACCGTGCGCGCATCGTTTGCGTTCTACAACACGCTGGACGAAGTGGATCGCCTGTTCGCCGCACTGGAAAAAGCCAAAACGTTTCTGCTGTAATGGAGTGATCGCCATGACCGTGCAAACATTCATACCGCAACAAGCCATCACCGTGACGGCTGCTGCCATCAAGCACATGGAATCGCAAGTACGCGCAAAAGACGGCGCCAAAGGCATCCGCGTGGGGGTTAAACCCAGCGGCTGCTCGGGCTACATGTACGTGATGGATCTGGTGGACAGCGTGAACCCGGATGACGTTCCGCTGAAAGCCTCGGACGCGCTAACGGTGTTCATCGACAAGGACAGCTTGCCAGTACTGAATGGCACCGAGCTGGACTACGTGAAGCAGGGCCTGAACGCCACGCTGCAATTCCGCAACCCCAACGCCACCTCGGAATGTGGCTGCGGCGAAAGCTTTTCGGTCACCAAGTAATGAATGCAGCTGTCGAGCAACGCATGGTGGCCGTGGTGCGGGATTGCCCCGCCCGCATGGTGCCATCAGGCACGCCCATCACGTTGCCGAAGAATTCTTTTGTCACCATCACCCAGGCGCGCGGTGGTAACTACACCGTCAGCTATCGCGGCAATCTGGCGCGGGTGGATGGCATCGACGCCGATGCACTGGGCCTGCAGCGCGAAGAAATCCAATACACCGATTCCGGCAGCGACGTACCACAGGAAACCCATGTGTGGGACACACTGCGCACGATTTACGATCCCGAAATTCCGGTGAACATCGTCGATCTCGGCTTGGTGTATAGCGTGGACATCGCCAAGAATGACGTCGGCCATGATGTAGTAACAGTGACCATGACGTTGACGTCGCCCACTTGTGGCATGGGTCAGGTGCTGGCCAACGACGTGCGTTATCGCGTCAGCAAGGTGCCCAATGTGGACGCCGTGAATGTGAACCTGGTGTTCGACCCGCCTTGGAGCCGCGACCAGATTTCCGATGAAGCCAAACTGGAACTGGGGATTTTCTGAATGAGCGGCTCACCGTTCGGCACTGACATCACTGCAGCTTCCATTCTCGAAGATCTGGAATTTTTCGATGATTGGGAAGATCGCTATCGCTACATCATCGATCTCGGAAAAAAATTGCCGTCGATGCCGGATACGCTGAAGACCGACGCCAATTTTGTGCACGGTTGTCAAAGCCAGGTGTGGATTCACGCGGATCGCGCTGACGATAGAAAGACGCTGGAGTTTCTGGTGGATAGCGATGCGCATATCGTGCGCGGACTGGCGGCGATGGTGATGGCGGCGTTCAATCATCAACCGCCGCAGGCGATTCTGGATTTCGATATCGATTCCTACTTCAAGCAGACGCAGCTGATTCAGCATTTGAGCCCTACTCGTGGGAACGGGTTGAAGTCCATGGTGCGGAAGATTCGGCAGATGGCGGAAGCGGCGCAGGCTGCTGGATAAAGCGAAGGAGAGAGGGTTCTTACTCATTACGGAACGTCAGCGGCCAAGGATGGCCGCTGTCGAGCCTACAGGGATGTACTTGTGGCGTGTCCGTAATGAGTAAGAACCCTCTCTACTTCGCTGTATCGCACGCTCTACCTGCGACAAATGCACTGTCCACCACCCTACCCTTCCCGGCATAATCCTGCCCATCGCCCTCATTCAAATGGAGCTTGTCATGCCGCGCCGCCTTTTCCCGCTCAACATGCGTCTTCTCGCCGCCTTCTGCCTCAGCCTGCTGCTCAGCAATGTCAGCCTGGCCACTGAGCTCACCGACCAAACCATCCAGCAATGGGTCGGCGCCTACAAAGCCGTACTGGTCTTCTGCAAGGGCCAGGACAAAAAAGACCTGGAGTTCATGAATCAGCAATACACCCCGGACATGGGTAACCTGTTCACCGACGCGCTCACCCGCATGAAAGGCCAACCCATTTATTCCGACTTCTCCGGTGTGCTTGGAGCAAATGGTTATAAAGACCCAATGGAATGGGCCGGACAGGGCGATCGCATCATGGCCGCCACCATGGCATCCGAACTGGAGAAATCCGGCAAAGCCTCTGGCGCGCAAAAAGTCCAAATGCAGCAAGCGATGCAAACCTTGCAAAACAATCCCAATCTGACCCCGCAACAGAAAGCCCAGATGCAGCAAATAATGGGTATGGGCAATCAAATGATTGACGTGGCTGAGAAAGTTCCACCTGCCGACAAAGCCGCCGTGCAACGAAACGAAGCCCTGATCCGCTCCATCATGGTGGATGCCCGCCCCAAAAGCTAACTTGCTTTGTTGGCGCGGATGCTCGCCGTCCGCGCCATTTCCCTTCCTGGTTCGCCATCATTGCCAATTTCATTGACCGTCTATACTGGTAAGACTGGATTCCTCGAACCAAAGAAATAATCAATGACTTGCACTTCTGCTTCAAGGTTGGAGCTGTACCTTGAATGGCGCAGTCCGCTCGTGCGTGTGGATCTTCACCGCCGGCGGCTCCTTCTTCCCTTGCTCGTGCTGGCGTGGCTGCTGACTGCGGCCATCCCTGCGTTGGCATTGGAACCGATCGTGGTCAACGATCATGTCAGCGATCTCAGCATCGGCCGGAAAAATCTGGAGCTTCTGCTCGATCCCGATGACCGTCTGCGTCTGAACGATTTTCTGCAACCGGATGCGCTTGCTTTCACGCCCCTGCAACAAGACGTGTTGAACCTGGGCCATAGTGATGACTCCGTATGGCTGCATCTGCAATTACAGCCCGACGCGGATACCCAATCCAATCTGATCTGGTTGCTGCAACTGCAATTTCCCTTGCTGGATCGCGTCGACATTTATCCTGTTCGCAACGGCAAGGCCGACACGCCTTTCCATATCGGCTATTCCATTCCGATGGCCGATCGTCCCTTCAAACATCGATTTTTCGTGCAACCACTGCAGGTAGAGCCGGGACAGCGACTGGACGTCTACGTCAACATCATGCGCGAAGGCGGTGCCGTGCAGGCGCCGCTTCGGCTTTCTACACCCACCGCGTTTTTCTTTGCCGAGACCAGCTCCAATCACGCGATGGGCATCTATTTCGGTATCATGATCGCGATGATCATCTACAACTTTTTCCTGTTGTTCAGTGTTGGCAACCGCTCGTATTTTTATTACATCGTTTATATCTGTTTCACCATCCTCACGATTCAGACATTTACGGGATATGGTTATCTGTTCCTGTGGCCCGACCAACCCTGGATGAATCAGTACGTCACCCAGATTGTGTCAGTCATGGCGGTCATCACGGGCACGCTGTTTACCCGTAATTTCGTCAAGTTCGAACGCTATAGCAACTGGATGATTCCATTCACAAACGCTGGCATCGGCCTAGGCGTTCTGCTGATTCTGGCGCGAATCTTCAGCAATAACTTTCTCAGCCTGGAAATCGTCGCTTACTGCAGCCTGATGCTGTTCTCGGCACCCATCATCGTGTTTATGTGCTGGCGCCGCGGATCCCGTCAGGCTGGATTTTTCCTGTTGGCCTGGGGCTTATTCCTGGCCGGAGCGTTGATGTTCACCGCCACCTTGCTGGGCCTGCTGCCGAGCAACACGTTCACCACCAATGGCATGATGCTCGGCTCCGCCGCCGAAGTGCTGATGTTGTCGCTGGGGTTGGCGGATCGCATCAACCGCGAGCGCAAAGAAAAGTACCAGATGCTGCAGGAACAGAACAAAACCATGCTGCGATTGAAGGAAGCGGAGGATCGCCTGATTCATCGCGCATTGCACAATCGCACCACAGGTTTGCCCAACCGTAATTTTCTGCGCAACACGCTGGACAACTTGATTACTGCCGAGCAGGACAATTTCCAATTCAGCCTGTTACTGGTGAGCCTGAACAATTTCCACGAATTCAACAAAACACTGGGTCACAGCAACGGCGACGCCATTCTGCGCATCATCACCGAACGCCTGAGCCTGCTGAGCCGCGACATGCCTGGCGCCCTCGCCATCGAACGCTCGCAGGATCGCAATCACTTTGTAGCCGGCGTGGAAGGTGTTACTTTCGCGATGCTACTGCAAGGGTCGTCGAGCCAGGAATTGCTGGAACCGGTCCACAAATTTCTGCACAACCTGGAAAAGCCGTTCGAATATCACAACCTGACACTGGATGTGGATGCCACCTGCGGCCTGGCCCACTATCCCGACCACGGCACTACCAGCGAAAACCTGATGCGCAACGCGCACATCGCGTTGGAAGCCGCCAGCGGCAACAAACAGAAGCTGGCGCTGTATTCGCCCGAAATTGACCCCTACAATGCTCGCCGCCTGTCACTGCTGGGTGAGTTGCGTCATGCCATTGAACAGGATGCCTTGCAACTGTATTTCCAGCCGCAGATTTCGCTGCGGGATTTTTCGGTGGCCGGCGCCGAAGTGCTGATCCGCTGGATTCATCCGGAATATGGTTTTATCCCACCGGATGAGTTCATTCCTCTGGCGGAACGCACAGGCGTTATTCATCCGCTCACCTACTGGATCTGCAAACACGCGTTTGCGTTCAAGCACGATCTGGAAATGCAAGGCATCGACATTCATCTGTCGATCAACATTTCCGCCCGCAACCTGCAGGATCCGCACTTTGTGCGCGAAGTGGCGCGGCTGGCTGACGAAGCTGGCATTTCACTGAAACGCATCATCATGGAATTGACCGAAACCGCGGTGATGACCGATCCGGAAGACGCGCTGCGGGTGATGACAGAGTTGAATGGACAAGGCATTCGCCTGTCGATCGACGACTTTGGTACGGGCTATTCCTCACTGTCCTACCTGAAGCAGCTGCCAGTGGATGAGATCAAAATCGATCGCAGCTTCGTGATGGAAATGGCGAAGAACAACGATGACCAGGTGATCGTGCACACTACGCTCACCATGGGCCACAACTTGAGTATGGAAGTGGTCGCAGAAGGCATTGAAGACGCCACCACGCTGCGCAAACTGAAAGACATGGGTTGCGACCTGGCCCAGGGTTATCACATCGCCAAGCCGATGCCAGCAGCGGATTTCTTCACCTGGCTGTCGAAGTATCAGGCGTCGCTGGAGAACGACGCAGCGTCAAAGGATGTGCGGCGCCAGGGGTGATTGGGTGAGTTTCCTCACCGCACAAATCCCATCAAGGAATACTGAGCAACAACCTGAGCAGTGTCGACTGGCGATTTGTATTGGTCTTATCAAAAATGGATTGCAGCTGCACGCGCACCGTGCCGGTTGACCTTCCCAGACACTTAGCCGCTTCTTTCAATTGCTTTCCCTCCGCCAGGCAGATCGCTAACGTCGCCTCGGCTTGGGTCAAGCCAAAAATACTTCTCAGCTCACCGGCCAGGTTGGAGGTGTGATGCGTCGGCCGGGTTAGCGTAATCAACGCAAATTTTCGGTATGGCACTTCAAAGGCGTAGTGATCTTCCCGCATCGGCAGTTGCTCAATCAGTTCATGATCAAGCCTTGTATCCAACCGCGCAGCCACGACATTCACCACATCGGTTTCCTGATCGTCTGTTATACGCAACACATTGCGCGGTTCATTCTTACAATAAAGCGCCTTGTCGATAGCGCTTTTGATCAGCATATTTTCACCCGAAAGTTTACAAACCAGCTTTCCGTTCCTGACACTCAGAAACTTGCAATCCTCTATCAAAGCCTTCGCGGCACCATTGATGAATTCAATCTGATGATTGTCGCTCACCACCAGAACAGCGGTTTCCATATTGTTCAGAACCGACGATTTTATGGTGTTCGCACTTTCGGCAAATCGTAAACGCTTCTGTATGCTGGAAACCCGCTTCAGGTGAGGAATCAGACTTTGCAGCTGCTGCTCATCGTCTTCGGTGAACGCCTGCTTGTCTGCGGAGCGATGAATATTGATGCTCGTCCACTCAGACGTTTTATCTTCCACAATGGAGGAAAGATGAAACTCCATATCGACGACATCGCGGATCTCCATTTGCATCTCGGAAGCGTGCATAACATCAGGATCTATGACGCGCCTGTCTGAAAATACCTGATCGATATGGGTGATCGCGTACTGCACAACCGGATCGCTGACAAAAAAGCGCCTGAATTTGTCGGCACTGATGGTGGTCTTTGCCGGGTTATAACCGTATCCGCTTGAAAACGAAACCAGATACTCCTGTTTTTCGATAAAGAAAAGATGTCCTTTCTGCGCCTTGAGTCCATCACATAACATTTTAAGAACCAAGGGCCATTTTGTTGGCTGAATGCTCGCATCATAGATGGAGTCGATAACCGCAGCGCCGAACTCTGCACTTCCTTCCATAGACGATTGTCCTGTGATCAGAAAACACCCGAGATACTGCAAATGCACTATGCAGCTCTACCGCAAATTCAAGATGTTTGAACATAAATCGTCAAATACGATTTGTCTATCAGACACGGAATCGGAAATACCCGCTGAGTCTGCACGAGGGACACGGACATGAACGCACACACTCACTCGCATAAGCCTGGTTTGTTTTTAGTCTGTTTTAATATCGGGCAAAGCGAATCTGACTATCCACGACTTACCGTCAACCTGAATATCCATTCCACCACCGGAAAAATCAGTGGCTTCGGCTGGATCACACAACGCACCTATCCGTCAGTCAATGTTGCAACGCGACTGGAGGGCTTCTACCAACCGTTGGCGGTTATTTCCAATGAATGCCTCATCGACATCGAAGCGATCGGTTACCCGGTGATCGACTGGCTCCCGCGTTCGAAGCTGAGTGCCGTTCTGAAACCGAATCTTAAACTCCGGCTGGTGGTGGATGAGCGCTGGCAGCAAGGTTCCGCTCGCTATCAATATCGCACCGGCACGTTTGACAACCGCAACGATTGGATCAACGTCAAATACGTACCCGTTACCACCATCAACGCAGTGTCTTTCGATTCTGCAGCCTGACCCGTTCACGATTAGCAGGCCATCACTAACAGGGAGATGAGTTATGGGCTTCTATATGAAACAACCGGTTAACCCCAAAAAAATCAAAGTAGTCTATTTGTGGACCAGCGAAGGAACGCCAGGCATCTATTCCGTAGAGGTACAAGGCGAAGCGCAAAGTTTTTCCGCCGCGTTTGAACTCACACGAGATCCCAATTTCATCGGCGGATTGAAGATAGATGTCATGGGGTGGACGGGCCCCTCCGTCAAAGGCATCACACCGTATCGGGTGTGCGGAAGTTTCCCAGGGCATTACATTCCAAGAATCACCATCTCAGGTTCGAATGGAGATTTTTCAATCAAGGTTGCGGAAATCCCTCACTATGATGTCGATGAGCACATCAGACAGCGTTGCGACAACGTACTGGTGGCGGTATAGGCACCCAAACGCTTTCTGACGTCATTCCATTGTCAGCAATTAATCTGCGCATGCCTTGAAGAAGCAAAGCGGTCTTTAAAAAATTCGCACATTATCTTGGACTGAAGCTAGATTGATTAGCTTCAATGGAAGAATGACGGTCGGGATCGAAAGGAAGCGATAGCCCATGCACTTTGCTGCCTCACTGCGCGTTTGGCTCACGCGCTTTTTGCATTTCGTTGAAAGATGCCTGAACGGGCTAGCGCGCTGGATCACTGGCCTGTACCGGGCGCTGCGCGGATTGTGGCGTGCTCTCGGCCCACTCTGGCTACGCATTCTGCTATTACTAGCCCTGATTGTCGGCGTGACACTGCATAGCGTGCGCGATCTACTGCGGCCCAATCTCACGCAGGAAACAATCGAACGGGTGCAGTATTTGAATGCAGGCTGGACAAAAATAGAACGGCAGAGCTTTTACTTCACACCGCAAGGCACCGAGCTACTGGGCCTGGAATATCGATGGCTAGTCAATTTTGAATTGCCCTGGTCTACGCAATTGCTGGCGTCTGCCAACAACCTGCGCGGCTGGGGTTTTATCGTGGATCCGGGGCAACAAGCAGACGCGCTGAATCCCGGCAATCTAGCGGTAGGTCTGGGGCGCCATCTCGATCCGAAAGACCGTCATGAACGGCTCGATATCGGCTGCGCTGCCTGTCACACGGGTGAATTGCATTACAAGGGCACAGCGCTGCGGGTGGACGGCGGCCAGGCGATGCAGAGCATCTCCACCGTCAAGCGCGGCGAATTTATTGTCACGCTTGCGTTGTCCAGCCTCGAGACTCTGCTGAATCCGTTCAAGTGGGATCGATTCGCCACCCGCATTGCCGGCCACGATGCAGCCAAACGCAGTGCATTGCGCAGCGATCTGTGGGCATTCATTGGCAATCTCAAAGACTTTTCCTTTGGCGCCGGCGCGCTCAAGTGGTATCCCATTGAAGAAGGTCGCGGCCGCACCGATGCAGTGGGTCGCATCGCCAACGTGGTATTTGGCTACGATCTGGACGTGCCCGACAATTACCGCGTGGCCGATGCGCCCGCCAGTTATCCTTTCCTGTGGAATATCTGGCGCTTCGACTGGGTGCAATATACCGGCTTCACCAACCAGGCCATGGCGCGCAACGTGGGCGAGGCTTTGGGCGTGATGGCTCCCATCGAGCTGGTCGATAAAAATGGCCAGCTGCTACCGCCGGAAGAACTGGAACAGACTGTGGTTGATATCGACGGTTTGAATTGCGCCGAAGGCCTGCTGCGAAAACTGCAGCCGCCGCGCTGGCCGGAAGCGGTATTGGGCGAAATCGATCTCACAAAAGCCCAAGCCGGCAAACAACTCTTTGCTGATCACTGCGCCCATTGTCACGGTCCCCACCGTTCACAACCTTATTCCTGGCCGGTGGCCGACAAGCAGTATCCCGAAATACGCGGCCAGATTGCAGTGAACTGGCGCTGGGATATGGCGGGCGACATCAGCATGCAAGATGGAATGCCGGTGCGAAAGGACTGGCGCGAACAAATCTGGTCGCTACCCTGGATCAGCGTCGACGTGGTGGGCACCGATCCCCAGCTTGCCAACAACTACATCGACAATCGCTACGACGCCAGCAAGCTGGTGCCCGGATCAAAACCGGTGAACGCCGGCAATGGTCTGCAATTGCTGCTGAATTCACTGGTGCCCAAGCTGTATCAGGACTGGTGCCAACGCAATCCGCCCACGTTTGAACGCTCAAATCCGCCCGAGAATCCGCAACTATCCGAATTGGATCTGGAGTGGATGAAACGATGCCGGCAGATTCCCGTGCTCGACGGCATGAATGTGCCGTTCCGCATCATCAACAATCGGGCCTACACTTCTCGCCCGCTGCATGGGGTATGGGCGACACCGCCATTCCTGCACAACGGCTCTGTACCGACGATCTATCACTTGTTGTCGCCACGAGAAGAACGTCCGGTAACATTTTATGTCGGCAACCGCGAATATGATCCGCAACGCCTCGGCTACCGCACAGAACGTTCCACCGGCAGTTTTCGTCACGACACCCGTCTCACCGGCAACAGCAGCAGCGGACATCAATTTACCGATGTCGCGACGCAGGGGCGTATCGGTCCCTTGCTCACGGAAGCGGAACGCTATCAATTGCTGGAATATCTGAAAGTGATGGGCGATCCCGCATTCACCGAGGTCTTAGGCGATGACTCGCAACGCTGGGACCAAGCAGGTGCAACATTGCCACCCGACGGGCACAAAGCCAGCTGCCATTTCTCTCATCTGCGCCACGGCGTTAACGTCATCCTGGGCGAACCAGAGGACAGCTTGCCATGATTTCCCATTATTGGAATTTTCTGCGTGGAATCGTCTTTGCCTTTGCAAACATTGCCGCTGCATGCATTACCGCATCAGCCCTGGCCGAGCCAGCAATCAGCGACGCGCACTTCGACACCCTGGGCATGGAACTGAGCGAACCGGAAAAAATCGCCATCACCCACGCCATGGAATATGGCCGCATGATTTCGTCCTATGCAAAGGACCAGAACGGCCTGCCTTACCGTCGCGACGCTCACGCCAAAGCCACCGGCTGCGTGCGCGCCACCTTTTCCATCAATGGCAACATTCCAAACCATCTTCAGCACGGCGTGTTTGCTTTTCCCAGCCGGGAATATCAGGCCTGGATCCGCTTTTCCAACGGGGATATGTTGGTACAGCCCGATAAAACACGTGACGCCCGCGGCATGGCGATCAAGCTCATCAATGTGGGTGGCGAGAAAATCGCGCCGGAACTACCCGGCGCCGCCACGCAAGACTTCATCATGACCAATCTGCCGGTTTTTTTTAACCGCAACATCTTCGACTACACCGACAACATGCGTTTCCTGGCGGAACAGAAACGACTGGCATGGTTCATCAACCTCTGGCCACCACGCTTTCATCCAAAGCAGTTATATATCGCGGCGCAGACGGTGTCTTCCCGCATTCCATCGCCTCTGCAACCGCAATACTATTCCATGCTGCCCTATCAGCTCGGCACCACCACTCTGAAGTTCTCAGCCAAACCCTGCACCAAGTTGAAACAGGACACACATGCCCGCAACAGCGATCGCGACTACCTGACAGAAGTCATGGCGGAACACTTGAACACGCAAGCCGCCTGTTTCGATTTCATGCTGCAGGAACAACGGCCGGGCCAGAATATGCCCATTGATGACGCCACGGTGGAGTGGTCGGAGAAGGAATCGCCTTTTGTTGCGGTAGCAAAAGTTCATATCCCACCGCAATCATTCACCAGCCCGGAACAGCAAGCGTTCTGCGAAAACCTGTCGATGAATCCCTGGCATGGCACGAAAGGTTGGTTGCCGCTAGGCAGCCTGAGCAAGGCAAGGCGACTGGTGTATCGCGCGGTATCACAGTTCCGGCACCAACAGAACAACGTGATTGCATCCGAGCCAACCAGCTGGTGTCTGCACAATGACGAAACGTGCAACCTTGCCGATATTTTTCACGTGCTGCCGCCTCCCAGGCCACCGGCGGTCTGCTTCGACTCGATGTACACACCGTTGGATGGCAGCAACTCCCCTCGGTGCGAGCTGTGAATCGCGTTAACCCACCACCTCATCCGTCCGCGCCGCCAGAATAAAATCATTTTTGTGCAGGCCTTTGATTTTGTGGGTCCACCAAGTCACCGTCACCTTACCCCACTCCGTCAGTAACGCCGGGTGATGTGCCGCTTCTTCCGCCAGCGCGCCCACCCGGTTGGTAAATGCCAGTGCTTGGGCAAAATCCTTGAACTTGAATACCCGCTCCAGCAGCAGAACGCCGTCCCGACTGATCGGTGACCAATCCGGAATCTGCCGCAGCAATTCCTTCAATTCCGCATCGCTCACCTTGGGCGCATCCGCCCGGCAGGCCTCGCACACCTGTTCACTCAATTTGGTTGCCATGATTCTCTCCTGATCGAGCCATTCATAACCCAGTTATCCATCCGATCATCCATCCGACCTGCTCTTCAGATCATTTGTTCAGTCCCGCCGAAACCTGGCCGGCTCATGCAGGCCATACGCCGTTGCTTCCACTAGACTTCAGCTAACTCAGCCTGAACACAAACGCCCAATTCAAACGCCTGTTGGCTGCGTTGACGGTCAAAATGAATTCCCTTGCCAATGGCCACCACTGACCGGTCGTGCACACTCGCACACCTATAAAAGCCCCACCACTGGAATCGATAAGGAAGCAGTGCCATGCCCCAGTATAAAGCGCCCCTGCGTGACATGAACTTCGTGATGAACGAGGTCCTGGATTACCCCGGCCACTATGCCAAGCTGCCCTGTGCCGAAAACGCCACGCCGGACATGGTGGACGCAATTCTGACCGAATGCGCAAAATTCTGTGAGCAAGTACTGTCCCCCCTCAACCAGTCCGGCGACGCCGAAGGCTGCCAGTGGGAAAACGACGAAGTGACCACCCCCGCCGGTTTCAAGGATGCCTACGACCAGTTCTGCCAGGGTGGCTGGCAGGGGCTGTCGCATCCCGAGGAATTCGGCGGCCAAGGCCTGCCCCTGTCGTTGTCCATCATGAAGTCGGAAATGATCGGCACCGCCAACTGGTCCTGGGGCATGTACCCCGGCCTTAGCCTCGGCGCCATGAACACCATCTTCATCCACGGCACCGTTGAACAGAAACATCACTTCCTGCCGAAAATGGTAGAAGGCACCTGGTCCGGCACCATGTGTTTGACCGAACCCCAATGCGGCACCGACCTGGGCCAGGTGAAAACCAAAGCCGAGCCGCTGCCAAACGGCCACTACGCCATCAGCGGAACCAAGATTTTCATTTCCGCTGGCGAGCACGACATGGCGGAAAATATCATTCACATCGTACTGGCACGTCTGCCAGACGCTCCGCCCGGCACCAAAGGCATCTCGCTCTTTATCGTGCCCAAATTCAAATGCGATCCCGCCGGCAATATCAGGGGCCGCAACAACGTCACCTGCGGTTCTATCGAGCACAAGATGGGTATCCGTGCTTCCGCCACCTGCGTGATGAATTTCGATAACGCCGAAGGCTACCTGATTGGCCCGCCCAACAAAGGCCTGGAGTGCATGTTCACCTTCATGAACTCCGCTCGCGTGGGTACGTCGCTGCAAGGCTTGGGCGCTGCGGAATTGTCGTACCAGGGCGCATTGCCGTACGCGAAAGAGCGGCTGTCCATGCGCGCACTGAGCGGCAAGAAATATCCGGATAAAGTCGCGGACCCGCTGATCGTGCACGGCGATGTACGTCGTATGCTGTTGACTCAGAAAGCGTTCGCTGAAGGCGGTCGCGCGATGGTGTATTACGCCGCCAGATACACCGATCACTTGATTTTCGGCAAGACTCAGGAAGAGAAAGACGAAGCCGATGACCAACTGGGCTTCCTCACCCCGATCCTGAAAGCGTTCCTCACCGAAACCGGACTGGAGTCAGCCAACCTGGGCATGCAGATTTACGGCGGCCACGGTTATATCAAAGAGTGGGGCATGGAGCAGATCGTGCGCGACACCCGCATCGCCACGCTGTACGAAGGCACCACCGGTATTCAGGCACTGGATCTGCTGGGTCGCAAAGTGCTGCTGGGTAAAATGAAAACCCTGAAGGCCTTCACCTTTGAAGTGCTGAAATTCTGTAAAGACAAAGGTCTGATTTCGAACAACCCGCACAAAAAGGAAATGAACAAATTCGTGTGGCCGCTGGTGAAATACACCACCAACTGGCAACAGTACAGCGTGCGCCTGGCACTCCGTGCCCGCAAAAATTTCGACACTGTCAGCTGCGCGTCGGTCGATTACCTGATGTATTCCGGTTACGTCAGCATGGCGTACTTCTGGGCACTGATGGCGCAGGCCGCGTATGAAAAACTGGCGGCTGGCACCGATCAACCGGAATTCTACAAAGCAAAAATCCAGACGGCTGAATTCTATTTCGATCGTCTGCTGCCTCGCGCAAAAGCCCATGCGGAATGCATGATGGCTTCACCGAAATCGCTGATGAAAATGAAGGAAGAACATTTCTCGTTCCTGCAGTAATCGCCGCAGGCAACGATTTGCCGACTTCGTACTACCCACTCGCACTGGGTTTTTGTTATAGCCCTCCTCCCGGAGGGCTTTTTTTGGTTCACAGATTTGTGAATGGCGGGTAAACAAAGCGTGATGTTATGAGTCTCCGCGACCGTTCTGGCCGTAATGAACCTGCACTGGGTTACCAAAAAGCTACAATCCGAAATTGACACGACATGTTGTCAACTATAAATTGACAATACATGTTGTCACATGACCAATAAGGCCGGCTGAACTCACGTCACCGCGCTCGCTGTCCACAAAAAACAAAAACCCAATGGAACTCAAATAATGAACAGGGCTAATGTCAGACACAGCAATGTGTCCGGGGGATTGCTCGGCTTTGCCGACGGCAAGTTTTCGAAACTCATCAGTCACGCCTGTGTTGCCGTACTGG
>DATLII010000022.1:0-3924 GCA_035539495.1 Dongiaceae bacterium | reverse complement strand
CTGAATCAGCTTCACGTCGACGCCGGTATCGTAATAGGCGGAATAGGCGTGGCCGATGTAGGGAGTCCAGTCCACGAACAGCGACTTGTTGGGCTCCTTCACCAGGGATTTCACCACATGCTCGCCGTTATCCAGCGCACGGCGGTAGTCTTCCATCATGGCGTCGTTTTCCGCCTGGCTCAGCACGCCATCAGCAACCAGACGCTCGGAGTAGATCTCACGTGGATTCTTTTTCTTGCGGATCACGGAGTACATGATCGGCTGGGTGATGGCCGGCTCATCCGCCTCGTTGTGACCACGAGCGCGGTAACAGATCAGGTCGATCACCACGTCTTTCTTGAACTGCTGGCGGAAATCGATTGCCATCTGGGTGATGAACAATACTGCTTCCGGATCGTCGCCGTTCACATGGAAGATCGGCGCCTGCACCATCTTAGCCACGTCCGTACAGTACTCAGTGGAACGCGAGTCGCGACGGTTGCTGGTGGTGAAGCCCACCTGGTTGTTGATGATGATGTGCACAGTGCCGCCAACGCGGTAACCGCGGGTCTGCGACATCTGGAAGGTTTCCATCACCACGCCCTGGCCGGCAAACGCAGCGTCGCCGTGCACCAGCAGCGGAACAACCAAGTCGCCTTTCTTGTCACCGCGGCGATCCTGGCGAGCCCGCACTGAGCCCTCCACTACCGGCGATACAATTTCCAGGTGAGACGGGTTGAATGCCAGCGCCAGGTGCAATTCGCCGCCCGGCGTCATCACGTTGGAAGAGAAGCCCTGGTGGTATTTCACGTCACCGGAGCCGACGCCGTCATGCTTTTTCTTGCCTTCGAATTCGCTGAACAGTTCGCCCGGATTTTTGCCCAGGATGTTCACCAGCATGTTCAGACGGCCGCGGTGGGCCATACCAATCACCAGCTCTTTCGCGCCGTAGCTGCCAGCGCGCTGGATGATCTCGTCCACGCAGGGAATCAGGCTCTCGCCACCTTCCAGACCGAAACGCTTGGTGCCCGGATATTTGGTGGCCAGTAATTTTTCCAGACCTTCCGCCGCAATCAGACGCTCCAGCAAGTGCACCTTCACGTCGCGACTGTAATTCGGATGGGAGCGCACGCTTTCCATGCGCTGCTGAATCCAGCGCTTTTCGGCGGTGTCCACGATGTGCATGTACTCAACGCCGATGCTGCTGCAATAGGTCCGCTCCATCGCCTCGACGATTTCGCGCAGCGATGCTTCTTCCTTGCCGATAAAAAGGTTGCCGGTCTGGAATGGAGTATCCAGATCAGCGGCGGACAAACCGTGATGAGTCAATTCCAGATCGGGCACTGTTTCCCGATCCATCAAACTCAGCGGATCAAGATTGGATTTCTGGTGACCACGCACGCGATAGCCAGTGATCAGCTGCAGGACTTTGACCTGCTTTTTCTCGTGCTCGGAGGATACGCTGCTCACCGCCAGCGGTTGCGCGCGATGCCGGTTCTTGGCGAGGTAGAGGAAATGTTCCCGGACAGTCGAGTGGGGAATGTCTTGTTCAGTACCGTTTACGCGGGGGAGTTTATCGAAGTGGTCGCGCCACTGCTCCGGTACGGAATTCGGGTCTTTCAGGTAGGACTCGTACAACTCTTCGATATAGGCAGCATTCCCCCCGGAAAGATGGGAGGTACTCCACTGCCGATACATCAAACCTTCATCCATTGCAGATCACCGTGTCGAATTGGGACACTATCTGCAAGACGCGAATCAGCAACAGACACGTTCAAACATGTTAGGATTGCGACAAGCCGGTTAGGCCAACAACGCTTCCAGCCAGATAGTTCGGTTTTACCGATAGCCCTTTGGTTATAAACAGACTCACAACCGCTTTTTGAGCGGGGGAGTAAACCAACAGGGCCATCCCAACATTAGTTATCGAACGGCCCTGTCATTCCCAACATCAAGTGTAGCGTCTTTGCTAAATGCCGCCCAAAGGGAACGCTTGGGCGGCAAGACGCCAGCATTATAGAGACTTTTCCTTTGCTGACAAGCTTTTAAGTACCTTGCTGCAACAGCAGCGAGCGAATGTGTCCAATAGCCTTGGTGGGGTTCAGGCCTTTGGGGCAAACCGCTACGCAGTTCATGATGCCGCGGCAACGGAACAGACTGAACGGATCGTCCAACGCTGCCAGACGCTCTTCAGTCATGGTGTCACGGCTGTCAGCGATGAAGCGGTAAGCCTGCAACAGACCAGCGGGGCCGATGAACTTGTCCGGGTTCCACCAGAATGATGGGCACGAGGTGGAGCAGCACGCGCACAGAATACACTCGTACAGACCATCCAGCTTGTCCCGCTCTGCAGGAGTCTGCAGCCGCTCGATGGGCGGAACCGGTGTATTGTTGACCACGTACGGCTTGATCTTCTCGTACTGGGTGTAGAACTGGGTCATGTCCACAACCAGATCGCGAATCACCGGCAGACCCGGCAGCGGACGCAGAATCAGCTTGCCCTTGCCTTTAGTGGCTTGCGACACCGCAGTGATACAGGCCAAACCATTTTTGCCGTTGATGTTCATGCCGTCGGAGCCACACACACCTTCCCGGCAGGAACGGCGGTAAGCCAGCGAATCGTCCTTCTCCTTCACCAGGTTCAGAACATCCAGCACCATCAGATCCTTGCCACCAGTATCGATCTGGTAGTCCTTCATGTAAGGCTCGGCATCGGTATCCGGGTTGTAGCGATAAATACTAACCTGCAACATGTCGAATCACCTTAGTATGTTCTGACTTTGGGCTTGAAGGTCGGAACTTGCTTGGGAGCAAAGTTGACGTCGCGCTTGGTGACCTGCCTGGTGGTCGGCGAATAGAGCGAGTGCACCAGCCAGTTCTCGTCGTCGCGATCGGGGAAGTCATAGCGACAATGGGCGCCACGGCTTTCCTTGCGGGCTTCCGCCGCAATGGCGGTGGCGTCCGCCACTTCCAGCAGGTTGTCCAGCTCCAGCGCTTCGATCCGCGCGGTGTTGTAGGACTTGCTCTTGTCGGTCAAATGGGACTTGCCGATACGCTCCCGCAGCTCTTCCAGCTTTTTGACGCCCTGTTGCATCAGGTCGCCTTTGCGGAATACACCGAAGTTGTTCTGCATGTTGGTCTGCAGCTCTTTGCGCAGAGACGCCACGCTTTCGCCAGACTTGGTGTTGTCCAGACGGTTCAGGCGGCCGAAAGCGCGCTCCAGGTCGGACTCGCTGGACTCACGCTGCTCGATACCGTCCTTCAGCGCCTTCTCGATGTAAATGCCCGCAGCGCGACCGAATACCACCAAGTCCAGCAGCGAGTTGCCTCCCAGACGGTTGGCACCGTGCACGGATACGCAAGCCACCTCACCCACCGCGAACAAGCCGGGGATGATCTTGTCATTGCCAGCTGCATCCTGGGTAATCGCCTGGCCGTTAATATTGGTGGGGATGCCACCCATCATGTAATGGCAGGTCGGCACTACCGGGATCGGTTCTTTCACCGGGTCAGCATGAGCGAAGGTGATGGACAGTTCGCAGATACCAGGCAGGCGCTTGTGCAGCACTTCCTCACCCAGGTGATCCAGTTTCAGATACACGTGATCTCCTTCCGGGCCACAGCCGCGACCGTCCAGGATTTCCTGCATCATCGAGCGCGCAACCACATCGCGGCCCGCCAGGTCTTTCGCGTTGGGAGCGTAACGCTCCATGAAACGCTCGCCATCCTTGTTGATCAGATAGCCGCCCTCACCCCGGCAACCTTCGGTTACCAATACGCCAGCGCCTGCGATGCCGGTCGGGTGGAACTGCCACATTTCGATATCCTGCACCGGGAAGCCGGCACGCAGTGCCATGCCTACGCCGTCACCCGAGTTGATCAGGGCGTTGGTAGTGGAGGAATAGATACGACCCGCGCCGCCGGTAGCCAGAACGGTAGCCTTGG